>NZ_JBACFR010000080.1:0-3520 GCF_056262345.1 Homoserinimonas sp. | reverse complement strand
GTCGAAGCCCACCAGGTCGTAGTTATCGCGCAGCTGATCAGTCGTGGCGTAGTCCCAGCTCTCCCGCACGAAGTCAACGCCAGAGCCACCGGGGCCGCCCGGGTTCACGAGCAGAGAACCCATGGGGGTGCCGCTCGTCGTGAGGCGGATGAGCGCGAGCTCTATCGATTCGCGCTCCGGGTCGTCCCAGTCGAGCGGGGCCGTGGCTGTGGCGCACTGAAAGTCGTCGCCGCATGACTCCCACTCCAACACCTGGTCGTAGAACGGCTGAAGATCGCCGTCGACCTTTTCTCCCGTCGGCGTCGACGTGGTGCGCGTCTCTCCTCCCATGAGAAAGCAGCCGGAGAGCAGGAGGGGGATGATCGCAACGAGGGCGACCGCCGAGCGGCGAAGACGACTCACACTGAGTCCTTTCGGGTCACGGCCACCAGCATGGCCTCGAGTGCGAGAGCCGGAGCCACATTGCCTTCGATGCGGCGGCGTGCCGTGGCGATTGCGTCGAGCACGGCGAGGGTCTGCTCAGGGCGCGATGTCACGGCGGCGGCCTTCACCTCGCTAAGAACGCTGACGTTAACGGGGTCGATCTGCGCCCCCAGCTGAGCCAACAGGATGTCCCGATACAGCGACTGGAGGTCGACCATGATGCGGTCGATGCCATCGCGAAGGCTGCGGGTTGCCCGGCGCTTCTGATCCTCTTCAAGCGTCTTGAGCTGCGACCGCAGGGCCGGCGGAATCGTGCCTCCCGGTTCGATGCCCAGGGACCGCAGCGCGCTCGCACGCTCCTCAGAATCCTTCTCCTCGGTGATTGCCTTGGCATCCTCCCCCGCAACCTCCAAGAGGGTCGCCGCCGAAAGCACCGACTGACCGACCGAGCGGATGCCGAGCACAGTGCGCAGCGTCAGCTCGCGTCGGCGTCGCGCGTCGTCGTTGGTGGCGAGCCTGTGCGCCATGCCGATATGGCTCTGCGATTCTTGCGCGGCCTGCAACGCCAGCTCGGGAGAAACCCTGTCTCGTTGCTCGATGAGCCTCGCGACATCCTGAACAGAGGGCACCCGCAGGCGCACCGATCGCACGCGCGATCGGATGGTGGGGATGAGGTCTGCCTCACTCGGAGCGCACAGAATCCACACCGTGCGGGGCGGCGGTTCTTCGAGAGCCTTGAGCAAAAGGTTGGAGGTGCGCTCCGTCATGCGGTCGGCATCTTCGATGACCATGACGCGAAAGCGCGAAACCGAGGGCGAGAACTGCGAACTGGCGAGAAGGGTGCGGACCTCGTCGATCGTGATGATCACCCGCTCGGTCGTGAGCACGGCCAGGTCGGGATGAGTGCGGGCTTCTACCTGGCGACGCGTGGTCTCGTCGCCATCGGGAGACGAGCTGAGAAGCGCCGTCGCGAACGCAAAAGCGAGGTTGGATCGGCCGCTGCCGGGCGGCCCGGTGATGAGCCACGAGTGGGTCATCGAGTTGTCGCTCGCGTCGCCGCCCGATGCCCTTATCGCCGAATCGGCGGCGGCGCGGAACACCGCAATGGCCTCCGATTGGCCCGTCAGGTCGTCCCATACACTCACGGGCTCAAGCCTAGGGGTCGCCACCGACGAGTTGCCCCTGAGGTGCCTGGGGCTGGGATGAGCGGGCTGGGATGAGCGGGCCGGGATGAGCGGGCTGGCTCGGCCGGGCTGGCCTGGCCTGGCTCGACCGGAACTGCGGGCAGCCTAGGAGAGCAGCGCGCCGACCCTCTCGCGGATGCTCGCGGCAATATCGTCGACCGGCAGTGCGGCATCTACCAGGAGAAAGCGCTCGGGTTCGGCCGCCGCCAACGCCAGGTAGGAGCCACGAACGCGCGTATGAAACTCCGCCTTCTCTGCCTCGAGCCGATCGAATCGTGTGCGGGAAGCATCAAGACGGGCCCGCCCCGCTGCCTCGTCGAGGTCGAGGAGGATGGTCAGGTTCGGCTGAAACCCTTCCGTGGCCCACAGCGAGATATCCCGCACCTCGTCGCCGTCGAGCACCCGACCGGCGCCCTGGTAGGCAACCGAGCTATCGATGTAGCGGTCCTGAATGACGATGTCGCCGCGCTCCACCGCAGGGCGGACCTTGGTGGCGATGTTGTGCGCACGATCCGCCGCATAAATGAGCGCCTCGGCGCGCGGGGCGATGTGGCCCCTGCTGTGCAGCACGATCTCACGAAGCTCAAGTCCGAGCTCCGTGCCGCCCGGCTCTCGGGAGCGCACAACCGTGCGCCCCTGCTCCTCTAGCCACGCCGACAGCAGCTCGGCCTGGGTTGTTTTGCCCGTGCCGTCGCCGCCCTCAAAGGTTATGAAAAGCCCGCTCACGACGCGTCCGACGCCTCCGCTGACGCGCTCGGGAGCCCCGTCTTCGGCGCGGCCTTGCGCGTTGCTGCCTTCTTCACCGTCGTGGTCGCGCCGCTGGCTGCGGCCTTCTTGGTGGCAGGCTTCTTAGCAGCGGGCTTCTTAGCAGCGGGCTTCTTCGCGGCCGTCTTTTTGGCGGCAGGCTTCTTGGTTGCGGCCTTCTTGGCGGCAGGCTTCTTGGCCGGTCCCTTGGCCCGCTTGTCGGCCAGCAGCTGAACGGCCCGCTCAAAGTCGACCTCTTCGACGGTCTCGCCGCGCGGAATCGTGGCGTTTGTCACGCCATCGGTCACATACGCGCCGAAGCGGCCGTCCTTGATCTTGATCGGCTTGCCGCTCTCGGGGTCAGCATCAAACTCCTTGAGCGCACTCGATGCCTTGCGGGCACCGTACTTGGGCTGCGAATACAGCTCGAGGGCTCCGGGCAAATCGATCTCGAAGATCTGGTCTTCGGTCGGCAGAGTGCGGGTGTCGGCACCCTTCTTCAGGTAGGGGCCGTAACGACCGTTCTGAGCTGTGATCTCCTCGCCAGACTCGGGGTCGACGCCAACAACGCGCGGCAGGTCGAGCAGTGCGAGCGCGGTCTCCAGGTCGATCGTGGCCAGGTCCATCGACTTGAAGAGGGATGCTGTGCGCGGCTTGGGCGCGGCAGCCTTCTTCGCCGGCTTCTTGGCAGGCTTCGCCGCGGCATCCGCAACCTCGCCCGTCGCGGGATCGGCGACGATCTCCTCTTCTGGCTCGGGGTCGACCTCGGTGACATACGGGCCGAAGCGGCCATCCTTGGCCAGGATGCTCTTGCCGTTCTCGGGGTTGATGCCGACGACGCGGTCTACCGCAACAGGGGCGTCGATGAGCTCCTTCGCCTTAGCGGGGGTGAGCTCGTCAGGCGCGAGATCCTGGGGCAGGTTGACCCGGCGGGGGGTCTCCGGGTCGTCTCCCGGAACCTCGAGGTAGGGGCCGTACTTGCCGATGCGCAGGGTGATGTCGTCGGTGATCGCGATCGAGTTGATCTCGCGTGCGTCGATCTCGCCGAGGTTGTCGACAACGGTGCGCAGGCCACGGTGGTCGTCGTTGCCAAAGTAGAAGCCCTTGAGCCAGTCGACCCGGTTGGCTTCGCCGCCGGCGATGCGGTCGAGGTCGTTCTCCATCTCCGC
>NZ_JBACFR010000079.1:0-8947 GCF_056262345.1 Homoserinimonas sp. | reverse complement strand
GTCGCGGGCAGATCGACGCGAATCGACTCGATTCCCACCTCGGCACAGTCGCGGTGCTTGCCGGCGACGTACGACCGTGACCCGGGGTCGTCGCCCACGAGCAGCGTGCCGAGCCCGGGCGTGATGCCCTTCGCCTTGAGGGCGGCGATGCGGTCGGCGAGTTCTGCCTTGACGGCGGATGCCGTGGCGACGCCGTCGAGAACGGTTGCGGTCATGGTTCGATTCCTCTCAGCGAACGCCTCTGGCCGCCGTCGCGGCACCCGGGGTGCGGCGGTCGGCGGCCAGAGGCACTGGTGTGCTTAGGCCCAGGTACCGGGGCTCTGAAGGCCCGGGTAGAGGGGGAATCCGTCGGCGAGCCTCTGCACGCGTGCACGCAGCGACTCGATGTCGGGGTTCGGCATGAGGGCGGTCGCGATGATGTCGGCCACCTCGGTGAACTCCTCGTCGCCGAAGCCGCGGGTTGCGAGCGCCGGGGTGCCGATGCGAACGCCAGAGGGCGTAAGCGGCGGGCGCGGGTCGTTGGGCACGGAGTTGCGGTTCACGGTGATGCCGACCGAGTGCAGGATGTCCTCGGCATCCTTGCCGTGGATCTCCGACGTGCGCAGGTCCACGAGGACGAGGTGAACATCCGTTCCCCCCGTGAGCAGGTCGATGCCGGCGGCCTTGGCGTCGTCCTTCATGAGGCGCTCGGCGAGGATGCGAGCACCGCGAACGGTGCGCTCCTGACGGTCCTTGAACTCCTCCTCTGCGGCCAGCTTGAACGCGGTCGCCTTGGCGGCGATCACGTGCATGAGGGGCCCGCCCTGCTGACCGGGGAACACAGCGGAGTTGATCTTCTTGTGTGTCTCAAGGTCGTTGGTGAGGATGAACCCGGAGCGCGGACCGGCCAGGGTCTTGTGCGCGGTGCTGCTGACAACATCCGCGTAGGGCACGGGCGACGGGTGCAGGCCCGTAGCAACGAGACCGGCGAAGTGGGCCATGTCGACCCAGAGCTTGGCGCCGACCTCGTCGGCGATCGCGCGGAAGGCAGCGAAGTCGAGCTGGCGGGGATAGGCCGACCATCCGGCGATGATCACGGCGGGCTTCACCGCGAGCGCCTGGTCGCGCACGATGTCCATGTCGACGAGGTTGGTCTCGGGGTTCACTCCGTAGGAGTTGGCGTCGTAGAGCTTGCCAGAGAAGTTGAGCTTCATGCCGTGGGTGAGGTGGCCGCCGTGGGCAAGCTCGAGACCCAGGATGCGGTCGCCGGGCGAGGCGAGCGCCATGAGCACCGCAGCGTTGGCCTGGGCGCCGGAGTGGGGCTGCACATTGGCGTAGCCGGCTCCGAAGAGCGCCTTGGCGCGGTCGCGGGCCAGGTCCTCGGCAATGTCGACGAATTCACACCCGCCGTAGTAGCGGCGGCCGGGGTAACCCTCGGCGTACTTGTTGGTGAGTACCGAACCCTGCGCCTCGAGAATGGCACGCGAAACGAAGTTCTCGCTCGCGATCATCTCGAGTGTTCCGCGCTGGCGGCCGAGCTCCTGCTCGAGCACAGCGGCGATCTCGGGGTCAACACTCGACAGCGGGTCGGTGAAGGTGGAGGGAAGTTTGTCGTTCACGTGGGCTCCTTACGACTGACATGACCAAGGTACCCCGGCGCGAGCCAGGTCTCGGGCGGCCCAGGCGTACGGCCGCGTCGATGTCAGTCGCTCCCCGGTGGTTGCCCACCTCAACGCCAGTCGCGACCCTGCAATTCTAGCGCAGCATCCGAACGGAAAAGGCCCGCAACATCACGCGCTGCGGGCCCCTCCTGAGACGCATTGACTATGCGGCGACCTTGCGGCGACGATAGACGGCGGCACCGGCAAACGCCGAACCGAGAAGCAGAAGCGTGCCCGCCACTACGACGGCGGGAGTGGCGTCTGCACCCGTGGCGGCCAGCGCGGGCTGGGAGAGCGACACGGCCACGAGAGTTCCCGTTGCCGACACGGTGAAGTACAACACCGCGGTGACGGTTGAGCCGTTTGCCAGCGTGCTTGAGAGGGTCACCGAGTGACGCCCGGCCTCAAGGCCCGCAGGAATCGTGAAGGACTGTGCAAGAACACCGTCGATCGCCACTGTTCCCGAACCGATGATGACCGGGGTCGACCGCACAGTGACGCTGAATGCGGCACCGGGCTGGAGGCCAGACATGACGACGTTGACCGGGGCACCCGCAATCGGAGCACCGGTAGCGGCGTCGATCGTGACGGCGCTGTTGCCAGCAGCCGCAGCGATGTTCAGGATGAGCGGCGCCTCTGCGTAGTTGGTGCCGTCACCAACTACGAGTCCTGCGTTGAACGAACCGCTGTAGATGGGGGTTCCGACGATCCGCAGCTGGGGTGCGACTCCCGGGGACTCGATCGATTCGAACATGAGGCCACTGAACGGGTTGACAATGCCCGGCCCACCGGACTGCGGGCCAGCCGCAACCCAGCCGTATGACGTCCAGTCCCATGCGCCGGCAAGCTGGAGCGGCACATTCACGTCTACTGCGGTGCCCTGCTTAAGCGCGATGGGGGCTGCAGCCACGGTGCAGTCAGCACACGGCGGGGCCACGACGGGCAGTGCTCCGACCGTGATGCTGGCGAAGACTGCGCTGGCGTCGCCCCAAGCAGGCGCATCGCACGTAGTGACGCGCTCGTAGAACGCCACCGAATATTCGTCGTCCTCTTCGAATGCCATGTAGTCACCCGTGAGGAGTGCGAAATCTGCTTGCGCCTGGGCGGTACTCACGGCGGTCGTGTTGAGCTCTGCCCGGTTCTTGTATTCCGACATGCAGATGAAGCCGCCTGCGCTGTCGATTTCGGTGAGGCTTGTGTCGCCATTGAAATGGGCCGTGAAACGCTCACCGATGTTGACGGTCGACTGCCCGAAGGAGACTGCCGTGATGGGGAATTCGGGCACCGCCATGGCTGGCCCCGCGACCAACAAAGGGGCTGCGAGAACTACGGTCGCGACAGCGACCGACGCGGCCCGGCGGCGGCCGGTACGCAGGAAGGCAAGACGGGGGGACGAGGACATGAAGGCTCCGATGATTGATGGCCCGCGATTGCGCATCAAGCCGAAGCCTGAATGAACCTCAGCAGGAACGTCGCACAGCCTATTGAGCCGAATCTCCCGGCCGAAAGCCCCCATTGGGGGATGCCTCCGCGCCCCTAGTGCTCGATAACCCGGCGCTGCTTCACTCCGTGGAGCACAACATCCGCCACGACTACCAAAAGGATGGCGACTACCAAGAACGCCGCATGAATGTAGGGCAGAACACCAAGCCCCCAGTGCTCAAGCGCCAGCGCTCCCACGAGCGCACCGCCACCAATGCCCGAGTTGAAGGCTGTCGTATAGAACGCGCTCGAGACGTCGCGGATGCGAGCGGGAGCCGCCCGCAGCACGCGCGTCTGAAGGAGCGGCGGCAGCATGCCCCCTGCCAACCCCCAGATGAGGAATGCGATGACGCCGAGCCAGAGAAAGCCGGGCCACACGGCGAGCGTGAGCACCGACACGAAAACGGTGACCAGCGCGATGATGAGACCGAGCCGGGGCCGGCTGCCCAGCCACGCCGCCACGATGACGAGGGACAGCAAACCCATGACGCCGTAACCGAACAGCGCAGGGCTGATGAAGTCCTTGCTCACCCCGACCGAACGCTCGAGGAACGGCGTGATGTAGGTGTAGAAGGTGTACTGCCCGATCATCGTGACTGCCGTGATCACGCAGACGATGACAACAGCGAGAACCGACTGCTCTCGCCGCGGCGCCTGGGAAACATCCGTCAGCACGGTAACGGCCCCCGTGGACGTACTGCTTGCGACCGCAACGCTCATGGTGGGGGTGCTGGCGCCCGCTTTGACGGGCGGCAGGAACTTGTAGACAAAGAACGTTCCGATGAGCGCGAGACCCGCGAGCACAAGAAAGGCCATACGCCACCCCACGGCGTGACCAAGCGTCACTCCCAGCGGCACACCGAAGACGAAGGCGAGGGACCCGCCGCCGAGAGAGATCGACACTGCACGGCCGAGCTGTTCCTTGGGAACGAGGTACGAGGCGTAGGCGCCCATGACGGCCCAAAATAGACCGTGAGCTAGTCCACCCAGAATGCGCGACGCTACGAGAACGGCGTAGTTGGGCGCGAACGCTGTCATAACCGTGCTTGCGGCGAGCACCAAGAGCACGATGATGACGAGCTTGTGACGGTCGAAGCGCCGGGTCAGGTGCGATAACACTGCGCTTGATAGCACCACGGTGAAGGCGAAGACGCTCACCGTAAGCCCAATCAGGGATTCCGTCACGCCGAGTTCTGCGCTCATTTCAGGCAGAAGCCCGGTCGGCAGCATCTCGATCGTGACGCTGAGAAAGGTCGCCACAGCGACGGTAAACAGCGCGAGGTAGGGAAAAGGTGGCGGTGCGGTGCGGGTTTGAGGCGCGCTCATAGGATTTCGAAAACCGATCCAGGGGTGTGGGCGTGACGCCGCCAACGGGCCGTCGCGAGCGCGCGACGACGGTCCATTCTATCAACGGCCCTCCCGACCTCTAATCTGGACTGGTGAACTCGCTCCCTCCCACTGCACTTGACTCCACCCATTGGGTACTCACCATCGTCTGCAACGACCGCCCCGGAATCGTGCACGCGCTCAGCGGGGCGATCGTTACCGCTGGCGGCAACATCACGGAGTCGCAACAGTTCTCAAGCGTCGACACCGACAACTTCTTCATGCGCCTCCAGGTCGAATCCACGGCAACGCGCGCCGAGTTCGAGGCCGCCCTCCTGCCCGTCGTCGCCCACTACGACATGCGCTGGCACCTCGATGTGGTCGGCCGCCCCCTGCGCACCCTCGTGCTCGTCTCCAAGGCAGCGCACTGCCTTAACGACATGCTCTTTCGTGAACGCGCCGGTCAACTGCCCGTGCACGTGCCCCTCGTGCTCAGCAACCACGACGAACTCGCCGGCCTCGCCGAGTTCTACGGCGTCCCCTTCGAGCGGATGCCCATCGGCAACGCTGCAGACAAGGCCGCGTTCGAAGCGCGCATTGTCGACGAGGTTGAGAAGCACGACATCGAGCTTGTGGTGCTTGCCCGGTACATGCAGATTCTCTCGCCCGAGCTGTGTGAATTTCTTGCGGGCAGGGCCATCAACATCCACCACTCGTTCCTGCCCGGGTTCAAGGGGGCAAACCCCTACCGTCAGGCCCACGCGCGTGGGGTGAAGATCATCGGCGCCACCGCCCACTTCGTCACGAGCGACCTCGACGAGGGGCCGATCATCGAGCAGAACATTGTGCGTGTCGACCACACGCACTCCCCCGCCGAGCTCATGGCCATTGGTCAGGATGAAGAGAGCCGCACGCTCACGCAGGCCGTCAAGTGGTTCGCCGAGAACCGCGTGCTGCTCGACGGGCACCGCACCATCATCTTCAAGTAGGCCGCCGATTACCGGGGCGCGCGAACCCGCTACTGTGCCCGCGCACCGCCCGGAATACAGTGACACCATGACGACGGTGTTTCACGGAGCACGCAAGATCGATGTCGACGGTGCCATCGAAGATTTTTGGCTACTGGTCGATGGGGACACCATCACCGCCACCGGCGCTGGCCGAGCTCCGGATGCCGACACCAGCATCGATCTGGACGGCCGCACCATAACGCCAGGGTTCGTCGACCTGCACTGCCACGGGGGCGGCGGGCACTCGTTTGACGACACCGCTGAGGAGATCGCCGGTGGGCTCCTCACCCATCGAGCGCACGGAACAACACGATCCGTCATCAGCCTCGTCTCCAATCCCCTTGCCCAGATGCGCGAGAGCCTGCGCACGATCGCCACGCTCGCCGAAACGGATCCGCTCATTCTCGGCTCCCACCTCGAGGGCCCCTACCTCGCACCGGCGCGGCGGGGCGCCCACAGTCCCGAACATCTGCGGGCCATCGAGTCGCTCGAAATCGATGAGCTACTGAACGCCGCCAGGGGCACCCTGCGCCAGGTGACCATCGCCCCCGAGCTGCCCGGCGCATTCGAGGCCATCAAGACTTTCGCCTCTGCTGGCGTCGCCGTAGGGATTGGCCACACCGAGGCCAGCTATGAAACCGCGCGTGCGGCGTTCGACAGTGGCGCAACGCTGCTGACCCACGCGTTCAACGCCATGCCTGGCATCCATCACCGCGCCCCGGGGCCCATCATCGCCGCCTTCGAAGACGATCGCGTGACAATCGAGCTGATCCTGGACGGAACCCATGTGCACTCCGATGTTGCGAGGCTCGCCTTCGCCTCGGCGCGCGGGCGCATTGCGCTGGTCACCGACGCAATGGCGGCGGCAGGCTCGATCGACGGCGACTATCGCCTGGGCGAACTCAACGTTTCTGTGCGCGATGGGCGCGCCCTCCTCAGCGGAACCTCGACGATCGCGGGGTCGACGCTGACGCAGGATGCCGCGCTGCACCAGGCGATAACGCAGGTCGGAATCGACCCCGTGGCGGCGGTCGCTGCCGTCACGGCAAACCCGGCTAAGGCGGTTGGGCTTGGCAACCGGTTCGGCCGTCTCGCGCGCGGATATGCAGCGGATGTTGTCGTACTCAACGACGCATGGACCGCCGAGGCCGTGTGGGCTGCGGGTGTCCGCCTCTAGTTACGGTTTGCTCGCCCAGGCTTCGCGGTAGTAGTCGGCGAAGCGCAGGCGTGACGCGGCCGCCTCATCGACAATGGCGGTTACGCGCGGGTGCAACTGAACAACGGACCCGGGCGTCGACGACGACACCGCCCCCTCAATCGCTGCCGCCACGGCATCTGCCTTGCGATCGCCAAAGGCGAGGAGCACGAGGTGCCGCGCCCGCAGGATCGTGCCGAGGCCCTGAGTGATGCAGTGACGAGGGACCTCGTCGACCGAGGCAAAGAACCGCGCATTGTCTTCACGGGTCTGCCTGGTGAGCGCCTTGACCCTGGTGGGCGAGGCGAGCGAACTGCCGGGCTCGTTGAAACCGATGTGTCCGTTTGCGCCAATCCCGAGAATCTGCAGGTCGATGCCGCCCGCCGTCTCGATCGCGCGTTCATAGCGGTCTGCCGCAGCATCGAGCGCTGCCTCGAGCGGCCCGTCGAGCGCAGCATCGAGCACGCCGTCGTCGCCCGGCACCCGCACCATCGCCGGGTCGAGTCCCAGCGTGGCCACAACTTCGCGGTCGATCACGGCGCGATACGACTGCGGATGCCCCGGCTCAAGCCCCACGTACTCATCGAGCGCAAACGCCCTCACCCGCGAGAAGTCGAGGTCTCGTTGGGCAAGTGACCGGTACGTCGTGAGCGGGGTCGACCCTGTCGCCAGACCGAGCACGGCACAAGGGTTGCGTCTGACGAGGTGCTCGATCATGTCGGCCGCTAGCCGCCCCGCCACCTCGGCATTCTCGACGATGACCACCTCGGTCATCAGCTCACCAACCGAGGGGATGACGTAGGCGCCGCGAGGTGCGCTGCTCCGAGCGCCGCCACGGGAGACCCCTCGGGAAGGATGCGGATGCGCGACCCCAATTCGAGAGACGTGATGAACGGCGACGCTCGAGCCCAGCCGTCGATGACGCTCTCGACACCCTCGAGAATGCGACCAGAAAGCCTGCTGATGCCCCCGCCGATGACGACCGCATCGACATCGACTGTGAGCACGAGAATACGAACGGCAGACGCCACGCCTTCGAATAATCTGCTGCGAATCTGCACCGCCCGCGGATCCCCCGCATCGGCAGCATCAAGAACGGCGCTGACGGCGTTGGGTTCGCCCGTTGCCCACTGCCTGGCGATGCCCGATCCGGATGCCATCGCTTCGAGGCCCCCGGGCTGGCCGTCCAAGTCGAGCGGGCCGGCAGGGTCGATGAGGATGTGGCCGATCTCCCCCGCCGCCCCACGGGAACCTCGCCACAGCTCACCGCGCAACACGAGCCCGGCCGCGAGCCCGGTGCCCAAGTTGAGGTAGGCAATCGACTGAGTTGCTGGCACCCCGAGCAGGTGGAACGCGCCGAGCGCCGCAGCGTTCACGTCGTTCTCCACACGCACCTCCGACCCCAGCCGGCTGGCGAGCCGTGCGCCGAGAGCGAGATGATCAACACCGAGGTTGATGGCGTGCGAGACCGTGCCGGTCGCCGGATCCACCGTGCCGGGGATCCCGACTCCAATCGTCGATACCCGATCGTGACCACCCAGCTGCTCGACCGCGGCCACGGTCGAGTCGACCACGGCCTCGTGCCCGAATCCCGTCGCCAGCCTCACCTGCCGCAGCACCACCCCCGAACCGTCGACCAGAACGGCCTCGGTCTTGGTGCCGCCAACGTCAACGCCAATTCTCATTCCTGTGCCCACCACTTCGCCAAGGCATCCCCCACATGTCGGGAGGCACCGAAGGTTGCCACGTCGGCATAGGCGCGGTCGTCCGACGGCCACCCCATATCGACGACGATGACATCCGACCTGGTCGCCCGTGCCTCGTCGATGAGGTCACGCACCCATCCGTGCCGATGATTATCGCGGCCGATCACCACAAGCTGTCCCGCCACATCCGGCAACCGTTCGCCCTCACTGACGCGCACGTGGGCGGGCGGCCCCCATGGCGCGGCGCCGACGGCGATGTTGCTGGCGGTTTCGAGCGCAACGATTGTGGCGGTCGGCCGTGGCCGAGTTGCGGTGCGCACGTCGAACGCCGCGATGGTGCGGTCGAGATCGCACTGCGGCTCGTCGTGGGGTCCTGGCTGCGCCTCGGCGGGGTAGCTGCGCGCGAGGGCGAGCACCCGGTCGGCCGCGTCGTGCAGGCGGGAATGCGAGATGCGGCCTGCGGCCACGGCGTCGTCGATGGCCGCCTCAATCTCGCCGATCTGCTGGTCGGTGTTTCGTGGTCCTATGCAGAGCAAATCGCATCCGGCAATGATCGCGCGGACGGCCGCTTCGGCAATGCCGATCTGC
>NZ_JBACFR010000078.1:0-13869 GCF_056262345.1 Homoserinimonas sp. | reverse complement strand
TTTGCCGCACGACTGCTCGTGCAAGCCCCGCTGTACTTCGCGGGAGAACCGGAGCTTCTTGGGGGAGCGAAGCTCATCATGGGTGTTCCGCTCTATGCCGCGATGCTCTGGGTTACGTGGCTTCTTGTGCGCGCAGCGTTCACGCGGCCAGCGGCGGAGCCGAGCGTGGGAGTTTCGCCCTAATTCGCGCAAACTCCTGGTGCGATCACCCGGTGTGGGGGCACGGTTGAGCGTGCCCACCGTGGTATATTTATCTCGACATCAAGATAAATTTCTGCGTGCAGCTCACCGCCGGCCGATGCAGGCCGACTTAGGTTTGCCTTGCTAGTAATGGCGGGCACAGAGCGCAAAGATTGCCACCGAAAAGCGGCGGACGCAGGCACGCCGGACATAGCTCAGCAAAGGGAGTCGACACCATGTCGTCAGTAAACAGTTTCGGATCCCGGGACACGCTCTCGGTCGGATCCACCGACTACGAGGTGTTCCGTCTCGACACGGTCGCCGGCCACGAGAAGCTTCCCTTCAGCTTGAAGGTGCTCCTCGAAAACTTGCTCCGCACCGAAGATGGTGCGAACGTCACCAAGGAGCAGATCGAAGCGCTCGGATCGTGGGACCCCACGGCAGAGCCCGACACCGAGATCCAGTTCACCCCGGCCCGCGTGGTCATGCAGGACTTCACCGGCGTTCCCTGCATCGTGGACCTTGCGACCATGCGCGAGGCTGTTGCCGACCTCGGCGGCGACCCCGAGAAGGTCAACCCGCTTTCACCGGCAGAGCTCGTCATCGACCACTCCGTCATTGCTGACCTGTTCGGCAGCGCAGACGCACTCGAGCGCAACGTCGAGATCGAGTACGAGCGCAACGGAGAGCGATACCAGTTCCTGCGCTGGGGCCAGACCGCATTCGAAGACTTCAAGGTTGTTCCCCCGGGAACCGGCATCGTGCACCAGGTGAACATCGAGCACCTCGCCAAGGTCACCTACACCCGCACCGTCGATGGCGCCCTTCGCGCTTACCCCGACACCTGCGTTGGAACCGACTCCCACACGACGATGGTCAACGGCCTCGGCGTACTCGGATGGGGCGTTGGCGGCATCGAGGCTGAGGCGGCCATGCTCGGCCAGCCCGTATCCATGCTCATCCCCAAGGTTGTCGGTTTCAAGCTCACGGGGAGCATCCCCGCTGGTGTTACGGCTACCGACGTTGTCCTCACGATCACCGACATCCTGCGCAAGCACGGCGTGGTCGGCAAGTTCGTCGAGTTCTACGGTGAGGGCGTCGGCGCAGTGCCGCTGGCCAACCGCGCCACGATCGGCAACATGAGCCCCGAGTTCGGTTCCACTGCGGCGATGTTCCCCATCGACGACGTCACCCTCGACTACCTGCGTCTTACGGGCCGCAGCGACGAGCAGGTCGCGCTGGTGGAGGCTTACTCCAAGCTCCAGAAGCTGTGGCACGACCCCTCGGTCGAGCCCGCATTCAGCGAGTACCTCGAACTCGACCTGTCGACGGTTGTTCCCTCGATCGCGGGACCGAAGCGTCCTCAGGACCGCATCGAGCTCAGCTCGGCCAAGGCCCAGTTCGAGAAGGACCTCAACAACTACGCGTCGGTAGAACACGACCTTGTTGACCTTGAAATCGCGGAGTCGTTCCCCGCATCGGACCCGCCCGGAAACAGCCCCGAGAGCGCCGAGAGCCAGCACTTCCACGTTCACAGCAGCCATGCCCCGTCGACGGCGTCAAAGCCGACCTCGGTGTCGCTGGAGAACGGGGAGAACTTCGTTCTCGACCACGGTGCTGTGACCATCGCGGCCATCACCTCGTGCACCAACACGTCGAACCCGTCCGTCATGCTGGCCGCTGGTCTTCTGGCCCGCAACGCGGCGAAGAAGGGCCTCAAGGCCAAGCCGTGGGTCAAGACCACGCTTGCCCCCGGTTCGAAGGTTGTCACCGACTACTACGCGAAGGCTGGGCTCACCGACGACCTCGAAGCACTCGGCTTCTACACGGTCGGTTACGGCTGCACCACGTGTATCGGTAACTCCGGCCCGCTGGCCGAAGAGATCTCCGCTGCGATCAACGACAATGACCTTGCCGTAACCGCAGTTCTCTCGGGTAACCGTAACTTCGAGGGTCGCATCAACCCCGACGTCAAGATGAACTACCTCGCAAGCCCGCCGCTTGTGATCGCCTATGCCCTGGCAGGGTCGATGAACTTCGACTTCGAATCAGATTCGCTCGGCACCGACAACGACGGCAACGAGGTGTTCCTCAAGGACATCTGGCCCGACGCTGCCGAGGTTCAGGCCACGATCGACAGCTCGATCGACACCGAAATGTTCAACCACGAGTACGCATCGGTGTTTGAGGGTGACGAGCGGTGGCGTTCGCTCCCCACCCCCGCGGGTGCAACGTTCGAGTGGGCTCCCGAGTCCACCTACGTCCGCAAGCCCCCGTACTTTGACGGAATGACCATGGAGACGACCCCGGTCGTTGACATCACGGGAGCTCGCGTTCTCGCAAAGCTGGGCGACTCGGTTACGACCGACCACATCAGCCCCGCCGGTTCGATCAAGGGTGACAGCCCCGCAGGCCAGTACCTCGTGGAGCATGGGGTTGACCGCAAGGACTTCAACTCCTACGGCTCGCGTCGTGGCAACCACGAGGTCATGATTCGCGGAACGTTCGCGAACATCCGTCTCCGCAACCAGCTTCTCAACGACGTCGAGGGTGGTTACACCCGCGACTTCACGCAGGCGGATGCTCCCCAGTCGTTCATCTACGACGCGTCGCAGAAGTACCAGGAGCAGGGCACCCCGCTCGTCATCCTGGGCGGCAAGGAATACGGCTCTGGTTCGTCACGCGACTGGGCGGCAAAGGGCACCAGCCTCCTCGGCGTCAAGGCGGTCATCACGGAGTCGTTCGAGCGAATTCACCGCTCTAACCTCATCGGCATGGGCGTAGTGCCGCTGCAGTTCCCCGCGGGACAGAGTGCAGATTCGTTGGGGCTCGACGGCACCGAGGTCATCAGCATCTCTGGCCTGACCGAGCTCAACGAGGGCCGCACGCCCAAGACCGTCAAGGTCGTGGCTGTGCCGAGCGAGCACTCTCCCGAGGGCAAGCAGCCGGTCGAGTTCGATGCGATCGTTCGCATCGACACGCCGGGCGAGGCCGACTATTACCGCAATGGCGGAATCCTGCAGTACGTGCTCAGGAGCCTCGTCTAAGCTTGGTCAAATGAGCCTTCTCGAGACCATTCACGGTCCTCGTGATCTCGACGGACTCTCCTCCGCTCAGCTCTCGCAGCTGGCGGAGGAGGTCCGTCGTTTTCTTATCACGCAAGTGTCGAAGACCGGTGGGCACCTGGGACCAAATCTTGGTGTCGTAGAACTAACCATTGCGCTGCACCGCGTGTTCCACTCCCCAAACGACCCGATCATTTTCGACACGGGTCACCAGTCCTATGTGCACAAGCTGCTCACAGGGCGACAAGACTTCAGCGGACTCCGGCAGCGGGGCGGCATTGCCGGTTACCCGCAGCGATCCGAATCCGAGCACGACGTCGTTGAGAGCTCGCACGCGTCGAGCTCGCTGTCGTGGGCGGATGGGGTCTCCCGCGCCTTCGAGATGTCGGGCCAGGATGACCGCCATGTCGCCGTGGTCGTCGGCGATGGCGCTCTCACGGGCGGTATGACGTGGGAAGCGCTGAACAACATCAGCTACGACAACACCCGCAACCTCGTTATCGTCGTCAATGACAACGGCCGATCCTACGCGCCGACTATCGGCGGGATGGCGCGCTTCCTCAACGATGTGCGCACTCGAAGCACGTATCGAACGCTTCATGTCGGCAGCCGTCAGCTCTTTGATCGGCTTGGTGCGCCCGCCCGGGCGTTCTACCGCGGCGTGCGCGGCGGACTCCACGGTTTTTTGAGTCGCTTTACCAATAACGAAGCGCTCTATTCGAACCTCGATATCAAGTACCTCGGGCCGATCGACGGCCACGACCTGGTCGCCCTCGAAAAAGCGTTGTCCCAGGCCAAGGCCTATTCAGCGCCGGTGATTGTTCACGTCATCACCCAGAAGGGTAAGGGCTTTGAACCCGCGCTTGCGGACGAGGCAGACCAGTTCCACGCAGTAGGGCAGATCGACTCTGAGACAGGGGAGTCGGTCGAGGTTGCCGGTGCGGCGTCGTGGACTTCGGTTTTTGCTGACGAGATCGTTTCTCTCGCAGAATCAAATCCGCGGCTAGTGGGTATTACGGGGGCCATGCTTCGCCCCGTGGGTCTCCACAAGATGGCCAATAGGTTCCCGGACCGGGTCCTCGATGTCGGAATCGCCGAGCAGCACGCCGCGACTTCAGCGGCCGGACTCGCTTATGGCGGACTGCATCCGGTGGTTGCTGTCTATGCGACCTTCTTGAACCGAGCGTTCGACCAAGTCCTGATGGATGTTGCGCTGCATAAGGCCGGCGTTACGTTCGTGCTCGACCGCGCTGGCGTTACGGGCCCCGACGGGCCCAGCCACCACGGCATGTGGGACCTGGCCGTTTTTCAGGTTGTTCCTGGCATCCGCATTGCGGCTCCGCGTGATGCGACTCGCTTGCGCGAGGAGCTGGGTGAGGCGGTAGCGGTTGAGGATGGCCCCACGATCGTGAGGTTCTCGAAGGGAACCGTTGGGGCGGAGATCGCTGCGGTTCGTCGAACGGGCGACGGCGTCGACATTTTGCGCGAGGCTGAGACTAAAGACGTCCTGATCATGACCGTTGGCCCGATGGCAGAGCTCGGTCTCGCCGTCGCAGACCGGCTTGCACAGCAGGGCATTGGCGCGACGGTCGTGGACCCCCGTTGGGTGGTGCCGATTCCCACGAGCGTGATCGAACTTTCCGCGGAACACCGCCTCGTCATCTCGATCGAGGACGGAGTACGGGTTGCTGGTATCGGCACGCGGCTCCGGCAGGACATGCGCGCTGCAGGAGTAGACACTGCCGTCACCGAGCTCGGTCTACCTGATGAGTTTCTCGATCACGGCACTCGCGCCCAGATTATGGAGCAGGTGGGGCTCACCCCCCAGAAGATCGCGAGGGACGTCGTTGCTCAGGTGCTCGGCAGCAAGATCCCTGTCGCACGCCAGGAGCGTGAGCCTGCGCCCCAGGACCAGGTCGACGCCGAGAGCTAACAAGCGCCGAGAACCAAGCAGCGCCGAGAACTAAAGAAGGGCCCGGGATTTCTCCCGGGCCCTTCTTGTTAGTGAAGCTCGTCTAGCTGTTGCCGACCCCGCGAAGCATGGGTGTGTGGAACGTTCCACCAAAGGCTCTCTGCGAAGCACCAACCCGGTCAAGGTAGGGCGTTACGCCGCCCATCTGGAACGGCCACCCGGCGCCCAGCAGCATGCAGAGGTCGATATCTTCTGCTGCCGCGACGACACCGTCATCGAGCATCCGCTTGATCTCGTCTGCCAATCCGTCCTCAAGGCGGCGCAGCAGCTCGTCGGCGGTCATCGGCGTAGTGCCGCCAGAGACAATCTCGACAGCCTTCTTGTCGAAGCCCTTGATCTTGCCCTTGCCGTCCCGCTCAAAGATGCGCCCGTGCTCCGCAAGGGAGTGCAGATTACGGCTCTCGAAGAAGCGGTCAGGGAACGCTGCATGGTGCGTATCGAGCACATGAGCGCCGACCTTCAGACCAACGAGTTCGAGCAGCTCGAACGGAGTCATCGGCAGGCCGAGTGGCGCGCTTGCCGTATTGACAACCTCGAACGGGGTTCCGGTGTCGACAGCGTGCATCGCCTCACCCAACACCTTTGCGAGGACTCGGTTGACGACAAACCCTGGGGTGTCTGCCGTAATGACCGCAGTCTTGAACAGCTTCTTGGCGACAACCATTGCGGTGCTGAGCGTCTCATCGTCGGTTTGCGGCGTCTTAACGACCTCGATGAGGGGCATTACTGCAACGGGGTTGAAGAAGTGAAAGCCGACGAGCCGCTCGGGGTGAGCGAGCTTAGCGCCGATCTGCTCCACCGAGAGGGACGACGTATTCGTGGCGAGCACGGCTGTGTCAGAAGCGTACTTCTCGATCTCGGCGAATACGTCCTGCTTTGCCTCGAGGTTCTCGTAGATCGCTTCGATGATCCAGTCGGCGTCCGCGAAGTCTGCCTTGTCCGTGGTGCCAGAGACGAGCGCCTTGAGGCGGTTCGCATCGTCCTGGGACAGCTTTCCCTTGGCGAGTAGCTTGTCGAGCTCGCCGTGGATGTATCCCAGGCCCTTGTCGATCTGCTCCTGCGAGATGTCGGTGATCACCACGGGAACCTTGAGGCGGCGCACGAACAGCAATGCGAACTGCTGAGCCATGAGGCCGGCTCCGACGACACCGATCTTGGTGACGGGCTTGGCGAGCGCCTTGTCTGGTGCGCCAGCCGGGCGCTTGCCCCGCTTCTGCACGAGGTTGAAGGCGTAGATGCTCGCCACGAACTGGTCTCCTGCGATGAGCTCAGAGAGCTTCTCATCCTCTGCAGCGAAGCCGGTCTTCTTGTCGGTGTTCTTGGCCGCCTTGAGCAGCTCAAGTGCCGCGTAAGGCGACTTTGCAACCGTTCCGATGCGGCTCTTGAGCATCTTCTCGGCAATACCAATTGCGATATCCCACTTGACCGCGCGCTCGATCTTGCCGGGCTCGTTGGGCCGTTTGACCTTGATGGACCCCTTAAGCACGCCATCGGCCCACTTCACCGACTCTTCTAAGAAGTTGGCGGGCTCGAACATCGCGTCGGCAATGCCCATCTCGAAAGCCTGCTGCGGCTTGAGCATCGTGTTGTTCTTGAGTGGGTTCTCGATAACGACCTTGAGGGCGTTCTCGATGCCAATGAGGTTTGGCAGGAGCCAGGCTCCTCCCCACCCGGGAATGAGGCCAAGAAAGACCTCAGGCAGGGCGATGCCTGCTCCCGAGCGGTCGACCGTGCGGTAGTTGGCGTTGAGAGCGACTTCAAGGCCGCCGCCGAGCGCCAGACCGTTGATGAACACGAACGACGGCACACCGAGCTCGTCAAGTTTGGCGAAGGTAGCGTGACCCAGCTGAGCAAGTTGCTTCGCCGCGGAGCGGCTCGGGATCTCGCCCACTTTGCTGAGGTCTGCGCCGGCCGCGAGGATGTACTGCTTGCCCGTGATGGCGACGCCCGCGATCTCCCCGCGTGCAGCCCGCGCTTTCTGCTCATCCAGGACTTCGCCCAGTTCAATGAGGCCGAGCGGTCCGAACGTGTTCGGCCTCGTGTGATCCCGTCCGTTGTCGAGCGTGATCAAGGCAAGAACGCGACCCTGAGAAAGAGGAACGTCGGAGACGAGAGAGTGCGTCACGACCTCGTCGGTGGAGAGTTCGCGAAGCTCGGTGAAGTCTGTCGACATTTACTTCTTCTTTCCGGTGTAGTTGGGGTTCTCCCAGATGACGGATCCACCCTGGCCGAGGCCAACGCACATCGCCGTGAGGCCGTAGCGCACCTCCGGGTGCTCCTCGAACTGACGGGCGAGCTGGATCATGAGGCGAACCCCAGAAGAGGCAAGCGGGTGCCCGACGGCGATTGCTCCGCCCCACGGGTTGACCCGCGGGTCATCGTCGGCGATGCCGAAATGGTCGAGCAGCGAGAGCACCTGAACGGCGAAGGCCTCGTTGAGTTCGAAGAGACCGATGTCGTCAATCGTGAGTCCGGCCTTCTTCAGGGCCTTCTCCGTCGACGGCACGGGGCCGATTCCCATGATTTCGGGTTCGACGCCCGCATAGGCGAAGCTCACGAGCTTCATCCGAGGAGTGAGTCCCAGTTCTTTGGCGGCAGCAGCGCTTGCGAGCAGTCCGACCGTCGCGCCATCGTTGAGCCCGGAAGAGTTACCGGCCGTAACGCGGCCATGCGGACGGAACGGAGTCTTCAAGCCAGCGAGGCCCTCAAGAGTCGTTTCGGGCCGCGGAGCCTCATCCAGGGTCGCGAGGCCCCACCCGTTTGCCGTCTTGATGGCGATGGGGACCAGGTCCGGCTGGATCTTTCCGGCAGCGACTGCGGCAGCGAACTTCTTCTGGCTTCCCAGGGCGAACCGGTCGGCACGCTCCTTCGTCAGCTCGGGAAAACGGTCGTGGATGCGCTCAGCGGTGTTTCCCATGTTGAGCGCCTCAGCGTTAACAAGCTTCTCGGCGACGAACCGGGGGTTGGGGTCAACCCCCTGCCCCATGGGGTGATGACCCATGTGCTCGACACCGCCGGCGATGACAACGTCGTACGCGCCGAAGGCGATTCCGCCAGAGAGTGCGGTTACTGCCGTCATAGCACCGGCACACATGCGGTCGATAGCGAATCCGGGCACGCTCTGGGGCAGTCCGGCGAGGATCGCGGCGCTCCTGCCGAGCGTCAGACCCTGGTCTCCCGTCTGCGTAGTCGCCGCGATGGCGACGTCGTCGATGCGGTCTTTGGGCAGCTGTGGGTTGCGCTCCAAAAGGGCGATCATCGCTTTAACGACGAGATCGTCCGCACGGGTGTTCCAGTACATGCCCTTTTCGCCTGCTCGACCGAACGGGGTGCGGACCCCATCCACGAACACGACTTCTTGACTCTCGGCCACAATGCCTCCTACGTATCAGGTCCTTCCCGATCCTAGAGGGGCCGAAAATGGGCCAGGAATCCTTTGCTAGTTCCTACGAAGGGGTCTCGTCAGCCTGCTCGGGCTCTTGCATGGCTTCCACAAAGGCTTGGTGGATGATGTGTGCAGAAGCTTCAATCTGCCACGGACGCGCTCCCAGCTGTGCGAGAGAAGCAGCGACGCCCTCCTCCGTAAGCGGATCGGGAGCATCCCAGCTGATTTCGCGCAGGATCACCGGGGTCAGCACGTTCTCGAGGGGGATCGTTAGCTCTTCTGCGAGTTCCGTCATTGCCGCCTTCGCGCCCTTGAGTCGGCGATCCGCATCCGGATTGCGATCGGACCACGCCTTGACGGGCGGCAGAGTGTCTCCACCCGGCGTTCTCAGGCTGGGCAACTCGGTGGCAGCAAGCCCTACCTCGACGGCATCCCACCATCGGCCCAGTTCGCTTCGGCTCGCGCGACCCGTGAACTCCTTTATGGCCGCGAGCTCTCGCTTGTTGGCAGGGAGCGCTTTCGCTACGGCCACAAGACTCGAATCGGGGACAAGGCGGCCGGGAGCGATATCCGTCTCGCGCGCGAACGCATCCCTGGCTTCCCAGAGTTCTTTCGCAACGGCGAGGTTGCGCCCGCCCCTGACCGAGTGCACTCCAGAGAGGCGTCGCCAGCCCTCGCCGCGAGAGCTGGGGCGTGCAATCCTCGTCAAAACGTCGGCGAACTCCTGCCGAGCGATCTCTGATTTGCCCTGCTCCTCGAGCAGGGCCGCGACGGCATCCCTCAGGTCGATCAGCAGTTCGACGTCCAATGCGGCGTAGACAAGCCAGGAGTCGGGCAGGGGTCGTGTTGACCAATCCGCTGCCGAATGCTCTTTTGCGAGGTGCACACCGAGAAGCGACTCGACCACCGTGCCGAGGCCGACACGGGGGAGACCTGCGAGACGGGCGCCGAGTTCCGTGTCAAAAATGAGCTGCGGGTCGAGTCCGACCTCGCGCAGACAATCGAGATCTTGGCTCGCAGCGTGAAAGACCCACTCTGTGGATTTGATCGCCTCGTTGAGCTCGGCGAAGCTCCCCACAGCAGGAGGGTCAAACAAGAAGGTGCCTGCTCCTCGGCGAAAGACCTGGATGAGGTAAGCACGCTGGGAATACCGGTATCCGGATGCCCGCTCAGCATCCACCGCGATGGGACCTTCGCCGGCCGCGATTCTCTCGACGGCGCTCAGGTACTCCTCGCGATTGTCGATAACCCGGTACGTCGGTTTGTCGTCAGCGGTCACGATTTCCCCGTCTGGTCGAGAGTGAGCTCACTCCCTCTGCGGGCGGAAGCCCGGCTAACATGCACAACAATTCTCCCCATCCTTCAACGTGGCTCGCCACGTCGTTTTCTGCTGGCGTCCACGACGCCCGAAGCTCAATCTGGGCCCCATCGCCCTGGTCTGCAAGGCTCCCATAGCCGGTGGAGAGAATCTTTGTCGCAGTGCCGGACGGGTTGAGGTACTTCGCACCACGGGCATCGAGCGCGTCGATCAGCCACGACCATGCGACATCGGCAAGGAATGGATCGATGCCGATGTCGGTCTCAAGAGGAGCCTGCACAAAACAGACGACGCGAAACGCGCCGCCCCAGGCCTCTGGCTCGCTGGGATCGTAAAAAAGTACGAATCGCCCGGTGCCTAGCTCGGAGTCTTCGTCGTGACGAGCGGGAAGCACATCTGCGGAGAGAGCAAAAGAGAACGGTGCCACCGAAGTGGGCGCAGGGAGGTCGGAGACCGTGAGTTCCGATCTCAGCTGCGCACGACGCACTGAGTCGACAGCGGCCGCGAATGGACTCGGGATCGACTCTGCGTCAGTGGTGGGCACATGTGAAGACTAAAGTTTCACGATGACGGATTCACGAAGGCACGCCGCACGGCAGTATCGAGGGTGGGCGCGGCTCGCCATTGCTGCATCAAGTACGGCAACTGCCGCTGCCGCGATTGCGGCAGTTTTCGCCCTGGTCTTTGCCCGGTTGATCGTGACGCCGCCTCGCCGCCCCAACAACGACATCCGCATCTTGTCCATCGATCGAGATGCTGGCTTAATCTCGTTCACGGTGCACGCCAACTCAGTTTTCGACGGAAAGTTCGGCGTCTGGTTTGGGAAAGACGCCGGCTATCTCAAGGTCGGTGAGATCGTGCGCCTAGGTCCACGGTCCGTGACTCGGCGGATTATCTCGATTGACGAAGGCGCGCCCGTCCCCGGCGACCACTGCAGATTCTCGAGTTGGTTCTATCGCGATCCTGCGGAGCTCGGATGGGCCGTGGAGGATGTTGAGATTGCCACCGTATTCGGGCCAGCGCCAGCCTGGCGCATCGATCCCGGGCCGGAGGCGGGTAACGACGGCGGCACTCCTGGATCGCACTGGGTGATCCAAGTGCACGGCCGAGGAGTTGACCGCAGGGAGTGCATCAGGGCGGTGCCCGTGTTTCGTGACGCCGGCTTTACCAGCCTGCTCGTTTCCTATCGCAACGACGGCATAGCGCCGGCGAGTGACGACGGAAGGTCGTCCCTGGGAGACACCGAATGGAGGGACGTCGACGCCGCCCTGGATTACGCCGTCGCTCGCGGTGCGTCCCGCATCATCTTGA
Source organism: Homoserinimonas sp. (assembly GCF_056262345.1). Classification (NCBI taxonomy): domain Bacteria; kingdom Bacillati; phylum Actinomycetota; class Actinomycetes; order Micrococcales; family Microbacteriaceae; genus Homoserinimonas; species Homoserinimonas sp. The sequence goes on along the minus strand of NZ_JBACFR010000078.1, from coordinate 2,638 downwards.
TGGGATGGTCGATGGGCGGAGCCGTCGTGCTGCAGACCGTCACTCGCTCCCGTCATGCCGAGAAGGTTGTCGGAATGGTCCTCGATTCGCCGGTGGTGGACTGGGTGACCGAGCTGGAGCACCAGGCAGATCTGTTTCGTGTTCCTCGATTTCTTCGAGTCATCGTCTTTGGCGCCCTTGCCCGTCCATGGGGTCGGCTAGTGACGGGGCAGTCTGCCCCCATCGACTTTGAGCGACTCAACTTTGTGAGTCGCGCTAGGGAGCTGACCAGGCCGATCCTGCTCCTGCACAGCACGGGAGATACCTATGTGCCACCGACGGCGTCGGCGGCACTCGCGGCAGCCCGTCCGGATATCGTTACGTTCCCCGCAATCGAGCACGCGGGGCACACGCGGATTTGGAACCGTGATCCAGACGCGTGGACTGCACGGATCGCCGAATGGATCCGGTCTACAAGCGGCGTTCGCTAGTGGGCTGAGCCAGCTCCTGCGCTTGAGTCCCGGCGCTCGCGCACTTGGCGTTTGGCCCTGCCGAGGAGGGCTGACATGCCTCGCAACCGAAGAGGGCTGATCGCCGCAGCGAGCCCGATCGTGTTGGGGTAGTCATCCGGCACGGCGAGGACCTCCTCCACGGTGAGGCCCTCGAGCCCCTGAACGAGGATTGAGGCGAAGCCGCGGGTGGTTGGGGCTTCCGGGGGAGCCGTGACAAAAAGGTGGACGACGCTGTCGTCATCGACCTCGGTGAAGAGATAGACGGGCGCCTGGCACTCTTCAACGCGCTCGAGCAGATCAGGATGCTCGGAATATCGTGCGGGCAGGTCAGGCAGCTCGTTCGAAAACTCCAGGAGGAGGAGCAGGCGTTCCTTCTGCTCAAGGGCGAGAAACTCGTCACGGATCTCGGCGAGCGCAGGGGGAAGAGTATCGGCGTTCATCGTCGCTATTGTCTCACTTCGGGCTGTGGCTTCTCGTAGTCGCAGCGAGGGGGGAGAGGGTGGCGGTTATCGGGAGCGCGCGGTCCCGGGTTCCGTGCCGGTGACGATAGGCACCCGAACTGCGGAACCCCATTCGGTCCACGAGCCGTCGTAGTTGCGCACGGAATCGAGACCGAGAAGGTGGGTCAAGACAAACCAGGTGTGGCTCGACCGCTCGCCGATTCGGCAATACGCGATCACGTCGTCGCCGTCGTTGATGCCGGCACCATCCCGGTAGAGGGCATCCAACTCGGAGCGCGGACGAAAGGTGCCATCCTCCGCTGCTGCCTTGCCCCAGGGGATGCTCTGGGCCGTCGGAATATGGCCGGCGCGCAGCGTGCCCTCTTCGGGATAGGCGGGGGCGGTGGTTCGCTCACCGCTGTACTCCTCGGGGGAGCGCACATCAATGAGCGGCTTGCCCAAGTGGGCGAGAACATCGTCTTTGAAGGCACGGATGCCCGAATCTTCGCGCTCGACGACGGGATAGTCGGTGGGCTCGCTGATGGTCTCCTCGGTAGTGAACTCTCGGCCCTCCGCTTGCCACTTGGCGCGGCCCCCGTCGAGAAGGCGCACATCTTTGTGTCCGAAGAGCGAGAAAACCCAGAGTGCGTAGGCGGCCCACCAATTGCTCTTGTCGCCATAAATCACGACAGTGCTATCGCGGCTGATGCCCTTGTCGCGCATCAGCTTGGCGAACGCTTCTCCATCGATGTAATCGCGCTCGACGGGGTCGTTGAGGTCCGTGTGCCAGTCGATCTTGACCGCGCCCGGAATGTGACCGGTTTCGTAGAGCAGCACGTCTTCGTCGGATTCGACAACGACGAGCCCTGGCTCTCCCACGTGCTCGGCGAGCCACTGAGTGCTCACGAGGCGTTCCGGGTGCGCATACTCGGCAAACTTGTCAGAGGTGTCTACCTGAACGCTCATCGTGTCCTCCTGAATGACGCGGCGGTGATTCCCCGCAGCTGGCGCGGGTTAATATGGGAGCCTCCCCTCAAGACTGTAGGCGTTCCGCCGACCGTGTTACATCGCGGCCGTAAGAGTTCGAGTCGCTCGTCGCTCGTCGCTCGGCGAGATGCACGATGAGAAGACAGGCCTTCCTTGACTGTTCAGCACGACACAGCGGCAACCCCGGCGTATCCGAGTCTTCGGGATCGCGATGACCGCCTCACGGGCGCTGAGATGGTGGCTCATCTCGTGCCGCCGCGCCAGTTTCTGGCCGCTTCGCTCGATAACTATCGACCCGATCGGGATTTCCCCTCCCAGGGCGCTGCCGTCGCAGCTATTCGCAACTTCATCACCGGCCCTGGCGTCAAGTCCGGGGGGTTCTTCTCGCGCAGGAAGGCAGAGCCAGCGGCGAAGCCGGGCATCTACCTCGATGGCGGCTTCGGTGTGGGCAAGACTCACCTTCTTGCGTCGCTCTGGCATCTCGCCAAGGGCCGCAAGTACTTCGGCACCTTCATTGAGTACACCGCGCTCGTTGGTGCTCTCGGATATGCGGACACCGTCAAGGCTCTCAAGGGCGCATCCGTTATCTGTATTGATGAGTTCGAGCTTGATGATCCCGGCGACACCAGGATCATGACGCGACTGTTGGGCGAGCTCGTGGCGACGGGAACCCGCATCGCAGCCACCTCAAACACTCCGCCGAACGCGCTGGGGGAGGGC
>NZ_JBACFR010000077.1:0-12039 GCF_056262345.1 Homoserinimonas sp. | reverse complement strand
CACCCGCGATTGAGAAACACCTAGCTGTCCTTGCGAATCCAGCGAAAGGTGAGCCGGCACGCGATGAGGCCAAACACGAGCCAGAGTGCCGTCACGATCGCTACCCCGGCGAGATCCCATGTGCCGCCCTGCTCGAGCGTTTCGAAGTTTTCGGGCAAGAAGACCGCGCGCATCCCCTGGGCCATCCATTTAAGGGGGAATACGGATGCCACGTTCTGCAACCATTCCGGCAGCATCGAGAACGACAGGTAGACGCCGGAGATGAACTGCAACACGAGGGCGATAGGAATCACCACGGCCGATGCGCTTTTGCCGGTTCGAGGGAGGGCGCTGAGCGCGATGCCGAGAATCGCACTCGTGGACACTCCAAGCAAGAAGACCCACGCAAAGGTGAACCACTTCTCGGATTCTGTGGGGAGCGAGACTCCAAAGACGAGGGTGGCGACGGCGATGAGCAGCGCGGCCTGCAGGATGCTCAGAACGAACACCTGGCCGATCTTGCCGATGAAATAACTCACGACGGGCAGCGGGGAGCCGCCGAGGCGTTTGAGGGTTCCGTCACCCTTCTCGGTTGCGATATCCAGGGCAAGGTTCTGCAGGCCTGTGAGCAGGATGCCCGCCGCCAGCATCGCCGGCAGGTAGAAGGCGGCGGCGCTCACATCGTTGCCGTCAGCATCCGTTCCAAAGCTGGTTTCGCTGAAGGCAACCGAGAAGATCGTGAGCATGACGAGCGGAAAGAGAAAGCTGAAGAACACGGCGTCGCCCTGGCGAAAATAGGCCTTCGTCTCGTAGACGATGCGGCTCAGCCCTAGCTTGAGCGTGCGCCCAGCTGGCAGGGGAGGGGTTGTGATTGTTGTGGTCATGCCGATGCCATCGCTTCTTCGTGGTCGCCAACGAGTTGGAGGTAAACGTCTTCGAGGCTGGGGCGAATGACCTCAAGGCCGAGCGGCTCGCCGCCCTTGGCGAGAGCAGCAACAAATGTTCCCGGTTCCGACGTGCGCTGTTCTCGGCGCACCCCGTTCTCGATCCAGCGCACTACGGGAACACGGGCCTCTTCGCCCCCAATCTCGTCGATGGGCCCGATGTCGATGAGCTTGCCGCCGGCGATCACACCGGCGCGGTCGCCCAGCTGCGCCGCCTCATCGAGGTAGTGCGTTGTGAGCAGGATGGTCGTGCCCTCCGCCTTGAGCTTGCGGATGAGACCCCAAAAGTGGCGGCGCGCCTCAGGGTCAAACCCGGTTGTCGGCTCGTCGAGAAAGAGCAGTTCTGGGCGACCGATGATGCCGAGGGCCACATCGACCCGTCGGCGTTGGCCGCCAGAGAGCCGCCGGATGAGAGAGGACTCTTTGCCCTCAAGGCCAACCGCCGAGATCACCTCATCGACGGGACGAGGGTTCGCATAGAAGGAGGCAAAGTGGGTGAGCTGCTCGCGCACCGTTACGGCACCGGTTTCTCCCGAGCTTTGCAGAACGATGCCGAGGCGCGCCTTCCAGGCGACTCCGCCGTGCTGCGGGTCAACGCCGAGCACGCTCGCGGTGCCGGAGGTTCTATCGCGGTAGCCCTCGAGAATCTCGATCGTGGTGCTCTTGCCGGCCCCGTTGGGCCCGAGCAACGCAAACGTCTCACCCCGGCGGATGTCAAAGCTCACCCCATCGAGCGCGGCGAAGCCCCCATAGTTCTTGCGCAGGTCCCGCACGCTCACTGCACTTTCTGTTTCGGTCATGCACCTATCGTGGCGGTGCAACATGTGCGCCGCCAGCGGCCCACCGGCTGAATCTGCATCCACCGACCGGTTGATGCCTGCGCGTCTCACCGCATCGCGCTGCCGGGCCCCTGCCTCGCCGCCCCCACACCAGGCTCGGCGCCCCCGATACTCCGGGCGCGGCGAGCGGGTTTGGGGCGCGGGGAACGCGCCTCACCCCGCGCCGCGAGCTCACCACCCCGCGCCGCGAGCGCGTTGCACCACGCACGGCAGGTCCTCCCGAGTTGCAGCTCCCGCGTTCTCTCCTCAGTCGCCCTCAGCTGACGCCAGCGGACACCGCATTCGAGTCACAGTGGGGCTGTGGCGTCTCGCGCATACTCAGCCCACGGGCTCATTCTCAGTGGTGACCAACATCGCATCGGTCTCGGCGGCGACGCGCTCCAGCGTGCCGTGTTGCGCGGGGAGCTCGTCCGCCTGCGCCGTGGCGCATACTGCGAGTCTGACCACTGGAATGAGCTCGATGCCCGGCAGAGGTACCTGTTGCGCATTCGAGCGGTAGTCGCGGCGGCGGAGACCCCGCCGGTGCTGTGTAGCTGGTCCGCTGCGGCGGTGTGGGGGATGCCGGTTCTCGACACGTGGCCAGATCTCGTGCATGTGCTTGGTTCACCCGCGGCTGGTGGCAGATCCAAAAACGGGGTGCGGCGGCATCCGGTTGCCAGATTCGATCGGGTGGTGGGGCAGCGACCTTCGGGCGATGGTGTCCCCATCGTCGAGCGCGAGGGATTGCTCATCACGGGGCTCGCGCACAGCACGGTAGACGTTGTGCTCGACTCTGAATTCGCCCCAGCGGTGGCGACAGTGGACTGGGCTCTGGGGAGAAACAATCCCGTGGCTATTGAGTCTGTGGATGTCGAAGCCGAGTTGCGCCGTCGGGCGCCGCGCTATCGGCGATCCCATGCCGCCGCGGTCATCGGATGCGCCACGCGCTTGTCGGACTCGTTCGGGGAGTCGATGGCGCGGGCGGTCATGCTGCAGCTGGGTTTTCCGGAGCCTGAGCTGCAGGTGAAATTCAGCGACATCCACGGCGACATGTTTGTCGACTACTTCTGGCGCGAGCAGGGCATTGTGGGGGAGTTTGATGGTGCAACCAAGTACCTGCAGGCCGGGAACTACGGAACTCTTTCGCCCAGCGAGGTCGTTTGGCGCGAGAAGAAGAGGGATGACCGGCTTCGGCGCCAGGTCTCGACCACAGTACGAATCATCTGGAGCGATGTGCGCAACCCCTCCGCGCTGGAGCGGATGCTCCGCGAGGCTGGATTGCGCCCTGAGCGTGGTCGTCGTCGCGGCTAGGGCTGCGGCCGCTTCTGCGATTCGCAGCATTGTCCCCGCGCCCGAAGCCCGCTCGGCGCCCCACAAGTTGTGGGCGCGGGGAGCGGGCTTGGGGCGCGGCGAACGTTGCGGCTGGGAGGCGGCCGCGCGAGCCCGGCCGCGCGTGTCGAGGCGTCGCGGTAGGCTGGGCCGGTGCAGGAAATTGAGATCGGCCGCGCTAAGCGGTCACGCCGGGTATACGCATTCGATGACATCGCGATCGTGCCGAACCGGCGCACGCGCGACCCGCAAGACGTGTCGGTGTCGTGGTCGATTGACGCGTTCACTTTTGAGACGCCCATTCTCGCGGCTCCCATGGACTCCGTTATGTCGCCGGCTACCGCGATCCGCGTCGGTCAGCTCGGCGGTCTCGGCGTACTCGATCTCGAGGGGCTGTGGACTCGCTACGAGAACCCCGAGCCTCTGCTCGAAGAGATCCGCACCCTGCCCGAAGACGAGGCAACCCGTCGAATGCAGCAGATCTACTCGGAGCCCCTCAAGCCCGAGCTCGTGACGCAGCGTCTCGCCGAGATTCGCGAGGCCGGCGTTACGGTAGCGGGCGCGTTGTCGCCGCAGCGCACGCAGGAGCTCTACAAGACCGTGGTTGCGGCCGGTGTCGACGTGTTCGTCATCCGGGGCACGACGGTCAGCGCCGAGCATGTCTCCCAGAACCAGGAGCCGCTCAACCTCAAGAAGTTCATCTACGAGCTCGATGTCCCCGTCATCGTCGGTGGCGCTGCTGGCTACACGCCCGCCCTCCACCTCATGCGCACGGGTGCTGCCGGTGTGCTCGTCGGCTTCGGCGGTGGGGCGGCCTCCACCACCCGCGCGAGCCTCGGCATTCACGCTCCCATGGCTACCGCGGTTGCGGATGTCGCTGGCGCTCGCCGCGACTACATGGACGAATCCGGCGGACGCTATGTGCACGTCATCGCCGACGGCGGCCTCGGCACCAGCGGCGACATCGTCAAGGCCATTGCGATGGGGGCCGACGCTGTCATGCTCGGCACCACGCTGGCGCGCGCGACGGATGTTCCTGGCGGCGGCTACCACTGGGGCGCCGAGTCGCACCACCTCGAACTGCCGCGCGGCAACCGCGTTGAGGTCGGTCAGATCGCTCCGCTCGAGCAAATCTTCTACGGCCCGTCCGAGACTGCCGACGGCAAGGCCAACCTGGTTGGTGCGCTCAAGCGTTCGATGGCGACAACGGGCTACTCCGACCTCAAAGAGTTTCAGCGCGTCGACGTGGTCGTGGCGCCCTACGTTCCCCACTAACCGCCCAGCGGCGAGCATGCCCATGCACACCCTGTGCCGGTAACATCGGCCACAGGCAACAGGGGAGGCTTTTCGTGGCAGAACAGCTCAAGGGCGGGCGCAAGACGGTAACTCACTCGTCAACGCTCGGCCCGGATGATCGCGCGGCGGCAATCGAATCCCTCAAGACCCGCGAGCTCGATATTTTGGTGATCGGCGGCGGCATTGTCGGCACAGGATGCGCGCTCGACGCGGTCACTCGCGGTTTGAGCGTGGGGATGGTCGAGGCGCGGGACTGGGGCTCCGGCACGTCGAGCCGCTCGTCCAAGCTCGTGCATGGCGGGATCCGCTATCTCGAACAGCTCGACTTTCGTCTCGTGCGCGAGGCGCTCATCGAGCGGGGCCTGCTGTTGCAGCGGATCGCCCCTCATCTGGTCAAGCCCGTGCGGTTTCTCTACCCCGTCCGCAACATCGTCGAGCGTTGCTACGTGGGCGCCGGCATGATTCTGTACGACATTTTTGCCCGCACTGGTGGCCGCCCGCCGGGGGTTCCTCGCCACCGGCATTACACGAAACGTCAGGTTCAGCGCGGCATCCCGAGCCTCAAGAAGGATGCTTTCGCCGGCGGAATTGCCTATTACGACGCCCAGGTCGACGACGCCCGCTACGTGTCGAGCCTGGCCCGCACGGCATCCTTCTACGGAGCCAAGGTCGCCAGCCGCGTTCGCGTCGAGGGTTTCGTCAAGGTGGGCCAGCGGGTTGTGGGTGTCACCGCGCACGACCTGGAGTCGGGTGAGCGTTTTGAGATCCGTGCCCGTCAGGTGATCAACGCCACCGGTGTGTGGACCGATGACACCCAGCGCATGGTGGGTGAGCGCGGCACGTTCAAGGTTCGAGCGTCGAAGGGCGTGCACCTGGTTGTGCCGAGAGACCGGTTCCAATCGAAGGTCGGACTGCTGCTGCGCACGGAGAAGAGTGTGCTGTTCGTGATTCCGTGGGGCCGTCACTGGCTGATCGGCACCACGGATACCAAGTGGGATCTCGACAAGGCTCACCCTGCGGCGACGGCCGCCGATATCGACTACCTGCTCGATCATGTCAACTCGGTGCTTGCGGTTCCCCTGACCCGGGACGACGTGGAGGGGGTGTTCGCGGGGCTGCGTCCGCTGCTGGCGGGGGAGTCGGACGAGACCTCGAAGCTCTCGCGCGAACACACGGTTGCGCACACGGTGCCCGGCCTCGTTGTGGTCGCCGGCGGCAAATGGACCACCTACCGGGTGATGGCCAAGGATGCTGTGGATGCGGCATCCGCAGCTCTCGACGGACGGGTGCCGCGCAGCACGACCGAGGAGATCGCCCTGCTCGGCGCCGAGGGGTACCAGGCCGCGTGGAACAAGCGGGCCAAGATCGCCCGAGCTTTTGGCGTGCACAAGGTGCGCATCGAGCATCTGCTCAACCGCTATGGAACGCTGACGGATGAGCTGCTCGACCTGATCCGTGAGGATCCCAGCCTCAACACCCCGTTGCCCGGCGCCGACGATTACCTTGAAGCCGAGGTCGTCTATGCGGCGTCGCATGAGGGCGCCCTGCACCTGGATGATGTGCTCGCCCGACGGATGCGCGTGTCGATAGAGGCGTGGGACCGTGGCGTTTCTGCCGCCCCCGTTGCCGCGAGGCTGATGGCACGGGTGCATGGCTGGGACCAGGAACGCATCGACCGCGAGGTGTCGCTTTACGTGGCCAGGGTCGCGGCGGAGCGGGCGAGTCAGGAACAACCCGACGACGCCTCGGCAGACCGGGTGCGGCTCGAAGCGCCCGATTACACGGCGCGCTAGCAGTCGGACGCCTGCGCCGCGTCGCTGCGCACCCGCTGGCCCGGCGCAACCCCCAGCGCGCCGCAGCTAGGCTGGTGGGGTGAGTATGTGGGCCGTCGCGAGAAGACCGCGCTGGATTGCCGCGTTGGCCCTGGCCCTCGGCATTGCGGCGGCGTTTGCGGCGCTCGGGCAGTGGCAGCTTGAACGCAGCTTTGCCTCGGGCGACATCGTTACCCGAGAAACCGAGAAGGTCGTCCCGCTCGACGAGCTTGCCCGACCAGGGACGCCCATGCAGGCGGCGTGGGATGGCCAGTTGGTCACCGTTGAGGGCGAGTTCGTGGCGGATGACTTCTTGGTGATCGGCGACCGCTTTCACGACGGAACCCCCGGGTACTGGGTGCTTGGCCACCTCGTCACGACCGAGGGCGTTGGCCTTGCCACGGCTCTGGGCTGGGCCGAGAACGAATCGGATGCTGTCCGCGTCTCCGAGGAGCTGGCCGCAGAGGCCGCTCAGGTCGACGCCAACCGGCAGCTCGTCTCCCTTGAGGGGCGCTATGCGCAGGGCGAGGGCCCGCAGGATTCCGATCTCGAGGGCGGGCGCCTCACGACGGTTTCTCCGCCAGCGCTCGTCAACATCTGGTCGCAGTTCGACGAGGCTGGCACGTTCGGCGGCTATCTCATCGTCGACGAGGCCGTCGATGGCCTGGAATCGATCGATGCCCCGATCCCGTCCGGCGAGGTCGAGATCAACTGGCTCAACATTTTCTACGCCGTCGAGTGGGCGATTTTCGCCGGATTCGCGGTGTTCTTGTGGTGGCGCTTGGTCAAGGACGCGTGGGAGCTTGAGGTCGAAGAGGCTGCGGCTGCCAGCGGCGAGTCAGCACCCAGCGGGGGCGAACTAAACTAGCCCTATGCCTCTCGGTCCCCGTCCTTCCGACGTGCCGCGCATCCGCCGCACTCTCTCCGTTTATAAAGTCTCTTCGTACATCACAGGGTTTTTTCTCATCGCCCTGGTCGTCATGATGATCACCCGTTACGGCTTTGGTGTCGACATCGAGATGAATGGCGATGAGGGCTTCTTAGCCCTCACCCCCAAAGAGGCGATGACGGGCATCAACCTGTCCACAATCATCCTGATGGTGCACGGCTGGTTCTATGTGCTCTATGTCGCCTGCGATTTTGTTCTGTGGCGTCTGCTGCGGTTCTCGTTCGGTCGTTTCTTGTTCATCGCCCTCGGTGGCGTCATTCCGTTCCTTTCGTTCTACTTTGAGCGTTCCGTTCCCCGCTTTGTCGAAGACCGACTCGCGACCGTCCCCGAACCCGCGGAGGTTCCAGCATGAGTGAAACCGAGCAGAGGCCCGTCCTCGTCGTCGACTTTGGAGCGCAGTACGCGCAACTGATCGCGCGGCGGGTGCGTGAAGCATCCGTCTATTCAGAGATCGTTCCTCACACCATCACGGCCGCCGAGGTTGCCGAGAAGAACCCGATCGGCATCGTGCTGAGTGGGGGCCCCTCGAGCGTGTACGAGCCCGGCGCCCCGCGTCTCGACGAGGGAATCCTCGAACTGGGCGTGCCGACACTCGGCATTTGCTACGGCTTCCAGGTGATGGCAACGCAGCTCGGCGGCGAGGTCGCCCACACGGGCGCCCGCGAATACGGTGCGACGGATGTTGTGGTCGCCGGCAACGGCGGCGTGCTTCTTGGGGGCCAGCCTCAGAACCAGACCACGTGGATGAGCCACGGCGACTCGGTCTCCAAGGCCCCCGAAGGTTTCTCTGTTCTCGCCTCAAGCGTCTCGACCCCTGTCGCGGCATTCGCCAACGACGAGCGCAAGCTGTACGGCGTGCAGTGGCACCCCGAGGTGAAGCACTCTGAGTTCGGCCAGCGCGTGCTGGAGAACTTTCTCCACAAGGCTGCGGGTATCGCGGCCGACTGGAACGCCGGCAACGTCATCGCCGAGCAGGTTGCGCGCATCCGCGCCCAGATCGGCACCGGCAAGGTCATCTGCGGTCTTTCGGGCGGGGTCGACTCGGCCGTCGCTGCGGCCCTCGTTCACGAGGCCGTCGGCGATCAGCTCACCTGCGTCTTTGTCGATCACGGTCTGCTGCGCCAGGACGAGCGCCGCCAGGTCGAGGAGGATTACGTCAAGGCGACCGGGGTTCGCCTCATCACGATCGACGCCGAGAAGCAGTTCCTCGACGCCCTCGCCGGTGTGAGCGACCCCGAGCAGAAGCGCAAGATCATCGGCCGCGAGTTCATTCGCACGTTCGAGGCCGCCCAGAAGCAGCTCATCGAGGAGGCCGCAAACGAGGGAGACCCCGTGCGCTTCCTCGTGCAGGGCACCCTGTACCCGGATGTGGTCGAATCCGGCGGCGGATCCGGCCCCGCCAACATCAAGAGCCACCACAACGTGGGCGGGCTCCCCGACGACCTCGACTTCGAACTCGTCGAACCGCTCCGTGCCCTCTTCAAGGACGAGGTCCGTGAGATCGGGCGCCAGCTCGGCCTGCCCGAGGTCATTGTCGGCCGCCAGCCGTTCCCTGGCCCCGGCCTCGGCATCCGCATTGTCGGCGAGGTCACCAAGGATCGTCTCGAACTGCTGCGCCAGGCGGATGCTATTGCTCGCGCCGAACTCACGCTTGCCGGTCTCGACAACGAGATCTGGCAGTGCCCCGTTGTGCTTCTCGCCGACGTGCGCTCGGTGGGCGTTCAGGGCGACGGCCGCACCTACGGCCACCCGATCGTGCTGCGCCCGGTGTCGTCTGAAGACGCCATGACGGCCGACTGGACGCGTCTGCCCTATGACGTGCTTGCCAAGATCAGCAACCGCATCACCAATGAGGTCAAGGATGTTAACCGCGTAGTGCTCGACGTCACGTCGAAGCCGCCGGGAACCATCGAGTGGGAATAACCCGCGGTTGTGAGGGTGCGAACTAGCTGAGCGCCCTCGACTCCAACCCACAAGAAGGGCCGGTGACATTGTCACCGGCCCTTCTGCGCTGTGTCGGATTGCTAGGAGATTGCCGACGCTCGACGCGCGCGGAGCCGCAGGGCGATTCCCGCCGCGAGCAGCCCGATGGCGATGGCTGCGGCCGTGCCCGCGCTATCGGCCCCCGTCGGGGGCAGAATTGCTCGCACCGTGATGTTGTTGGTGGGGGTCATCCCGCTGCGGAGGTCGAACGCGTGGATAGTGTGCACGCCGCCGGTCGCATTGCTCGGAATCGTCACCCGCAGCGTGAACGTGCCGTCGGCATCCGCCTTCACCGTGCCCAGCACGACCGGGGTGGAGTGCAGCTCAAGACGGACATCCCCGCGAGGGGAGAAGCCAGAGCCGGTGAGGGTGACGACCGCGCCGGCATCGACGATGGGTTCGGATGTCGAGAGGCCCGGATTGATGGGTGGCGCGATCGTGAAGAGGGCACCGGTGTTGACGGGGCCCATGCTCGCGTTGATGACTCCGATTTCAGTGGCGAGCGTGGCGGGCGTGGCGGGCGTGGCGTCGTAGGTGTCGAGCATCCAGAGGGTGCTGCCGGCGGTGTCGTAGGTGTCGAGCCATAGGCGGAATGCGCTGTCCTGGACGCCCGCCCAATGGTAGTTGGCCAGTGCTAGGTCGATGACTTCGGTCGCCTGAACGACCAGAGCATCGGGGTCGGCGAGTGAGTAGTACACGGAGCTTTCGGTCATGTACGAGAGATCGCCGTCGGGTGACACCGAGAGCGATCGCGCCCGCAGTTCGGGATCTGAGCCATGCCTGATCGCCAGTGCGTTTGCGGTGTCGACGACACCAGTAGAGAGATCGATGCGAGCGACAAAGTGGATTCCGTCGGAGTCCGAAAGCAGTACCCGCGCGATTCCGAGCGCATCAATCACTGGCGACCACACTTGTTGGAACGAGCCGGTCACGGGGGTGATTGCGACAGCTCGCCCGGTGTCGGGGCGCACGGCGACGAGATCATGCCCGTTGCCGTGAGCGATCGAGTAGATGAGCCCCGTGACAGGGGAGTATGCGGTGCCGTCGATCATCGCCGAAAGGCCGCCGGGAGCCACCGGGGCCCCGATGGCGCTAGCTTCAGCCGTCTGCTGATCGAGCGAGTACAACTGGGCTGTGTCGTAGTCGACAACGTAGAGACCGGGGCTCGCGACGATCGCGGAGGTGTCGGGCACCACCACCAGGGACGACGCCGCGACATCGCTCGACCCAAGTTGGATACCGTCGACCAAGGCGAATCCAAATACCGTGCGGGAGATGAGTCCGGCAAAGTCGATGGCCCCTCCGACCCGATCGACCCCGAGCATCCACGTGGTGGGCCCGTCAGTGTCTGCGCCTGCGATCTCTCCGCCTGTGGCGATGCCGTCCACGAGTTCCGCAATGCCCGCGGTACTCGTGTCGATGCTCCACTCCTGGGCCGCACCCGCCGCGTCTCCGTAGGCGCGCAGCTCACCGGATGCTGTGCTGGCGATAGCGGTCAGGCCATAGAAAGGGTCGCCGCTTTCGTGGGCTTCGAGTGCGTTCGACGCGGCTCCTGTCGCGAGATCCACGTCGTAGATGGTGTCACCGGCCGTCGGGTGATCGATGAGGATGCGGGCCTGCCCGTTGGGTGCGATGTCAAAGCCGACGGCTCGATCGACCTGGCTCGGGCTCAGTGAGATTGTTACTTCGCCATCGCTCAGTCCGGTCGCGGGGTCGACGGAGAGGAGCACGAGTTCGCCGATGGCAGTGGAGAGGAACACGATGATCCGCTTGTGGTCCGCGTCGTAGCCGGCACCGCCGATGACGTCGGTCGCTGAGATCGCTAGCGGGTCTCCGATGACGGTCGCCTGGGCACTTGCTTCGTCGACCAGATACAGCTGGCGCCCTTCGTCGTAGACGTAGACGCCCGGAGTCGGGCTCGTCGTTGTTGAGGCGGCCTGTGCGGTGAGGGGAGCCGTGAGGATCCCGATAGCGCAGGCGAGGGCGAGAATAATCTGCGAGAAGCGGCGCATGGAACTCCTTTGGTTGCTCTCAGCCACTCTGACAGCGCCACCGCGTGGTCGCTACGAAGCGGGCTACCCCAGATCTGGGGATATATCAGAGCCCTCCTGCAGGGTTAACGAGAAGAGGCCCGCCCGGAGGGCCGTCCCTTTCTGCGGTGATGCGGTGTGCTTAGTCGCCGCTCGAGAAGATCGCGGCGAGGCGCAGGATCTCCGTGTAGAGCCATACGACGGTGACCATGATGCCGAAGGCGGCCTGCCAGGCGTAGACGCGCGGGGCACCGCGCTGCACGCCGGTCTTCACGTTCTCGAAGTCCATGACGAGCGAGTACGAGGCCAACAGAACGATCAGGATGCCGAGACCGATGCTGATGATCGGGCTTGCGTCGCGCAGGCCGAACATGCTCTCGGTCGCGCCGAAGGCGACGAGGCCGAAGTTGATGAGCGAGAAGACCGCGTAGCCGACCATTCCGACCAGGAAGATCTTAGTCATCTTGGGGCTGGTGCGAACCTTGCCGTTCAAGAACAGCAGCAGCGTCACGCCGACGACACCGAGCGTGCCGAAGACGGCCTGAGGCACGATGTCAAAGCCGAAGCCCTGGCCGAAGAGGAACGAGATTCCGCCGACGAAGAGGCCCTCGGCTGCCGCGTAGGCGAGCACGAGTCCGCGCGAAGGCTGCTTCTTGAAGATGTTCACGAGAGCGAGCACGAATCCGGCGATTGCTCCGGGGATCATGAGCAGCGGAACATTCCAGCCGATCACGGCGGTGGCCACGAGCAGGCCGAACCCGATGAGGGTCTTGACGATCGTGTCTTCGTACGTCATCCGGTCGGTGTCGACGGGCGTTGCAGAAGGACGGCCGTACATGGCATCGAGTTCTTCGCTCGATACCGGCTTGTTAAAGTCAACGGCTTTGGCGCCGGCGGCAA
>NZ_JBACFR010000076.1:0-4280 GCF_056262345.1 Homoserinimonas sp. | reverse complement strand
CTCGTTGGTCTGCAGCGCCCCGCGCTCGCGTTGATCAACGACGACGACCTGGCCTACGCCAAGATCCGTCTCGACGAGCACTCCCTTGAGACGGCCATCGCGCACCTCAGCAGCATCAGCGACCCGCTCGCCCGGGCCCTCGTATGGGGCTCCGCGTGGGATTCCACGCGGGATGCCGAGACCAAAGCCAGCGACTACGTGCGCCTCGTTCTCGGCAACATCGCGACGGAGACCGAGAGCACGACCATCCGCACGACGCTGTCGCAGCTCCTCACGGTGGCGCGCAGCTATGTCGACCCCGCTACGCGCGCTCAGACGATCGAGACGGTCGGAACCGAGCTGTGGAACCTTGCCAAGGCCGCAGAATCGGGTTCGGATGCTCAGTTCCAGTTCGTGAAGTTCTTTGCTGCTATTCCCTCGACCGACGAGCACGCGGCGACTCTGCGCAGCCTGCTGTCGGGCGAGATCGCACTAGATGGGCTGGAGATCGACACCGACCTGGCGTGGGAGCTACTCGAGGGCCTCGTGCTTCTCGGGGCTGCTGGCGAAGACGAAATCGCCGAGGCGCTTGCCAAGGACAACACCGCGACCGGTCAGCAGGCCGCGGCCCGCGCCAGGGCAACGATCCCCACGGCGGAGGCTAAGCTCGCGGCGTTCTCCTCACTGCTCGACGACGACACCGTCTCGAACCTCATCGTTCGCCACACGGCGATGGGCGTGCAGCACGTCAACGACCCCGCGCTGCTTGAGCCGCTGGTGGGCCGCTACTTCGAGAGCCTCACGGATCTCTGGAACACGCGCAGCTACGGCATTGCCTCCTCCCTGATCGTTGGTCTCTACCCCGCTCCTTTGGCCTCACATGAGCTCGTGATCGCGACGAGGGCATGGCTCGCCGCCAATCAAGAGATCCCGGCGCTGCGACGCCTGGTGATCGAAAACCTCGACGGTGTTGAGCGAGCTCTCCGAGTTCAGGAGCGCGACGCGCAGTAGTCACAAGCACGAGCGACGTTCGCGAGACGGGTCAGGACCAGCGGCATTGTCTGCTGACCCTGGCCCGTTTTCGTCGTGCAGTCAGCCGTGTCTCTGACAGCTGCTCCTAGACTGGTGCGGATGGAAGAGACACCAACACCTTTCGACTGGAACGCCTTCTGGGCCGGCGTCGGTTCTTTTATCGACTTCTGGCAGGTGCCCCTCAAAGTGCTTCTGTTGATCGGAATTGCGATCGGTGCGACCTGGGTGCTGCGCTTGGCCATTCGTCGCGTCGTCAACCGTGTCGTGACGGGTGTCAAGAAGAAGGAAAACATCGACGACACGCAGGCGCTCTTCTCGTCACCCCTTGCGGCGGTGCGCGTGGTGCAGCGAACCAGAGCCCTCGGCACGGTTCTCAACAGCGCGGTGACCGCAACAATCGTCATCATCACCCTCCTGTTGCTCGTCGCAATCGTGTTCCCCAACGCGACGGCTGCCTTCGGCCTTCTGAGTGCGGCGGTGGGTGCTGGCCTTGGTTTCGGTGCCCAAAACATCGTCAAGGATGTGCTCAACGGAATTTTCATGGTGGCGGAGGATCAGCTCGGCGTCGGAGACGTTGTCGATCTCGGCCCTGCGACGGGTGTCGTTGAGGTCGTCGGCATTCGGGTGACCCAGGTGCGCGACGTGAACGGAACCCTCTGGTTCGTGCGCAACGGCGAGATCCTGCGCGTCGGCAACACCTCCCAGGGCTGGGCCAGGGCCATCATCGACCTCGCTGTTCCCTATGACGCCGATGTCGAACTCGTGCAGCAGCGCATCCTGGCCACCGCCGTCGACATGTACCAGAACTCCAAGTGGCGCAGCCGCATGCTCGACCGCCCCGAAATTTGGGGAATCGAGTCGATTTCGGCCGAGGCGGTCGTGGTTCGCCTTGTCGTCAAGACCCGCGCGGCGAGCAAAGACGACGTCGCCCGCGAGCTGCGCGCCAGACTCAAGCGCACCCTCGACGAGATGGGAGTGCGCCTGCCCGCCCTCAACAGCGTTGTACTGCAGGGGTTCGAGGGTGCCACGAGCGTGGGAGGCGCCCGTCCGCCGAAGACTCGCCCCATCAAGCTCGACGAGGTCAAGGAAGCCACCGCGGCAGCCAAGGCTCGCAAGACCCCGCCCCCACGATCCAAGGGAACCGAGAAGTGACAATGCCACCAGCAGGCGACCCCGTGCGCAGCCCCATCACGCTCCGCACCACCGAATTCGGCGCGGCCGCAGCCCCCAGCTTCTATGACCGGGTAGGCGGGCGAGCCACGTTTGAGAAGCTCGTTCGCGCCTTCTACGCCGGAGTTCGCGACGACGACGTTCTGTGGCCCATGTACCCAGAGCACGACCTCGAAGGCGCTATCCAACGCCTCACGGGCTTTCTTGAGCAGTACTGGGGCGGGCCAGGAACCTACAGCGAAGAACGCGGTCACCCAAGGCTGCGGATGCGGCACAACCCCTACAAGGTCAACCCCGATGCTCGGGACCGCTGGCTCAAGCACATGCGGGCGGCACAAGACACCCTGAACCTGAGTGAGCTCGACGATGCGACCCTGTGGGACTACTTCGAGCGCGCGGCGACCGCGATGCTCAACACCTTCGAGGAGTAACACCTTCGAGGAGTAGCGCGGGCCGCTACTGCGGTGCGTCGGGCTCCCCCTGCGCCTCGGCCTCTGCCGCTCTCGAAGCCTCTGCCGCTCTCGAAGCCTCTGCCTCGGCGCAGGCCTCCGCGAGGCCCGTGGCCAGAGGGGTTGTCGGCCGGCCGAGAATAGTGCTCAACGTAGGGTTCGCATCGGCGAGCGCGCCGTCACGAGTGTTGGTATCGAGGGTAACCACGAATGCCGCCGTGCCCATATCGAGGCCCGCCTTGGTGAGAATCTTGCGGTGCTCCTTAGACGAGACGCGCTTATAGGTAACCTCCCTGCCGACAATCTCGGAGACGACCTCCGCGAGCTCGTCGTACCCCCACGCAGTATCCCCGGCAAACTCGTAGGTCTGACCCTCGTGCCCTTCTGCGGCGAGAACGCGCGCAGCACCCTCTGCATAGTCGCGGCGACTCGCACTCGCAATGCGACCGTCGCCCAGGCTTGCGATGATGAGGCCCGTGTATTTGGCCTGTTCCGCGACCTGGACGTAGCTCTCGGTGTACCAGTTGTTGCGCAGCAGGGCATAAGGGATCTCGGATGTTCGCACCATGGCCTCCGTCGCCTTGTGCTCAGGAGCAAGGGCGAGGGCCGAGGTGTCGGCGTGCGGTGCGCTCGTATAGGCAATGAAGCCGACACCGGCATCCTTGGCCGCGTCGATCACGTTCCTGTGTTGCTTAACGCGACGACCCACCTCGCTGCCCGAGATCAAGAGCAGCCGGTCGACTCCGGCAAGAGCCTCATCGAGCGCCCCGCGATCGGAGTAGTCGGCTGAGCGGGCAACAACTCCCTTCGCGACAAAATCCGAAACCTTGGCTGTGTCGCGCCCGATGGCGACAATATCGCCGGGTGCTACCCCGAGGTCGAGAAGCGAGTCGAGAACGAGTCGACCGAGGTGGCCGGTTGCTCCGGCGACAGCGAAAACCATATTCGGATTGTCCTTTCGGCTAAGCGATCTTCTTCAAGGGTAGTGTCAGGAGAGGACAGCCTCTCAGCGAAGGAATCTCCTATGAGCACCCCGCCGCTCTCCCCCGCAAGCTCCCCCGAGGCCGACGCACCGCCGCCGGGTACGCCCGATTCCCGGGCCTCCACCGTCACTGTCGGCGGCATCGCCGTTGCCGCCCTCGTCATGGGTATTCTCGCGTTTCTCGCGGGCTGGATTCCCATCGTTGGGGCACTGTTTGGCATCACGGGCCTCGTTCTCGGCATCATTGCTCTCGTTCGCCGAAAGGGCCGGGGAATGGGAATCACCGCCGTGATCCTGTCGACCCTGGCCATTATCGCGAGCGTGATCACGACGGTCCTGGCGATCACCCTCCTGCCGCTGATGCTCGTGAGTCTGGCCAACATCTCTGACGACGTAACCGACGGGATCGCGGATCAGGTGGTGCCCCCGCAAATTGTCGAGACTCCGTGTTACGGCTTCGACGCCCCCTCCGGCTACATCAACAACCAGTCGGCAGCAGATCAAGAGGCCTGCTGGACAACCCTTGAGCTGCGGGGCGAGCTCGACGAGAACGGCGAGTTCACCAACACCGGCGAGGGCGACATCTTCGGTTCCATCTATGTCGAACCTGTCGACAGTGAGATTGTGGCGTCATGGGGAGTCGGCCTCGGTGGCGACAGCGACGACCT
>NZ_JBACFR010000075.1:0-4175 GCF_056262345.1 Homoserinimonas sp. | reverse complement strand
GCGGCTCATCACCGTCTGCGGCTCGATCCGCTCTAGCGCCTCCCTGCGGAAGGCGCGGAATCCGCCGGTCACATCGGCAGACGTAACGGGCAGGCATGCCCGGGCAAAAACGCTACCGCCACGAGAGAGAAGCTGGCGCGCACGTGGCCACCCCACGACGGAACCGCCGGGAACCCACCGCGAGCCGAGCACAACATCCGCAGTCTCGAGAGCCCGCAGCAACACCGGCACATCGGCCGGCCGGTGCGAGCCGTCGGCGTCCATCTGCACGACCGTGTCGTAGACCTCGGCCAACGCCCACGCAAACCCCGCTCGGTAGGCCGCCCCCAACCCGTCTTTGGTCGCTCGATGCAACACGTGGAGCCGCCCGTCGCTGGCCGATCGGAGCTCTGCTGCCTGCCCCGTTCCGTCGGGCGAGTCGTCGTCGACGATCAGGATGTCTGCGGAGGGAACGTAGCGATGCAGATCATCCACCAATCCGGCCAGATTGGGCAGCTCGTTGTAGGTGGGAACGACGATCACAACCCCGCTCATGGTGCCTCCCGCGTGAATTCATAGAGCACCGTGCGATTGACCGGGATGGCCTGCACGAGCCTAAAACCGAGTGTTTCGAGAGTGGACATATCGGTAGAAGAGCTGCCGGCAAACTGGAGCGCCCACACGGTTTGGTGATCGCGCAGGCCAACACCAAGATCTTCGAGGGGTGCAACCTCGGCCAAGATCGTGTCGCGTTCTCGCGCGGGGGTTACGAGGGCGACATCGTTGAGCCCCGCAAACTGCTCCGGATAGAGGTCAATGGCAAGTCGCGGCTTGCGCGAAGGTCGCACCGACTCATCGAACACGATCGCGTCTCCCGGCGACGCGTGCTCGGCCACGATCGCTGCGGCCTCGCGAAGATCGCTGCCCTCGTCGCGCGAGAATGGGCTGCGCTGCTCCAGATAGCCGGGCAATGCCGTCACCACGAGGGCAACCGCGGCCGCAGTCACCACGAGTCGGCGCGCCGAGCCCCCTCGCGCAAGACCGGCCAGCACCCGCACTCCTTCGGCCATGAGAATCGCCACAGCGGGGGTGCAGAAAGATAGATAGCGCGGGTTGTAGAGCGGTGTGATCGCGAAGTTCGCCACCATGACCGCCGCAGTGGGCATCACTAGCCAGGCCAGCAGAAAAGCAAGGCGGGGCCGCGATTCCCTGCGCAGCACAGCACCTCCGACCGCGGCGGCGATGAGTGCCCAGGCGAGAACCGCGAACCAGCCCGAGCCGAACCACTGGGTTACCACCACCGATTCCACGGTGGCGTAGTCACGACGGGCAAGAAATTCCACCTGCTGGCGCTGCGAGACGGCCGCGACCATGATGGGCGCCGCCAGCGCGATCGAAACGCCGGCCGAGGCCAGCCATCTCAGAACGATCGCCCGCGCCGGGCGCAGCGCGAGCATTCCGACCCCAAAAACGGGAATGAGAAGCACCAGATAAAGGAACACATAAATGGATGCTGCGCCGCCAGCGCCGAGAAGCATCCAGGGCCAGATTCGGGTGTCGCGGGCGCGCACCAGCCGCACGAAGGCTGCTGCGAGCCAGACCGCAGCGGCGATTCCGAAGGCATAGGACCTGGCCTCGGAGCCCATTCGCGTTACCAGGGGCAGGATCGCAAAGATGAGCCCGGATGCCACGGCGAACCTGCCGCTGCCCGAGAGTCGTCGAGCGAGCACCACGACGCCCGCTGCGGCCAGACCTATGGCGACCGCGCTGGGAAGGCGCACCGCAAACTCCGAGGTGCCGACGAGGCCGATCCAATAGTGAAGAAAGAGGTAATAGGCACCGTGCACCGCGTCGACCGTGCCGAGCTCAGCCAAGAGGGTGGGGAGCGGCCGATCGGCCGAGATCACGCTCGCTGCCTCGTCGCCCCAGTACGACGGGATGCCGGAGCCCGCCGTCGAGATGACCGCAGCACCGAGCCCCACCAGCGCTGCCGACCGCATGCTTCGCCCCCGCCGGGTGGACGCCGTCGCGGACGCAGCCTCAGGCTGGCCGATCAGCGCTGTTCCCGACATTGCCACCTCGTCTCCGCGTCGGTCGCGGCTAGTGTGCGGTTGCTGCGTGTTGTGTGTTTCGGGTCATAGTGCGCGCCTGGGCTGGGCCGACCATGGGTGCGAGGGCACAGAACCCTGAGAGTTCTTGTTGCGCGACCAGAGAGGCACCAGCTTCGCGACGACGGCTCGCGGTAGCCTCGCCTCGGGCCTGCGGACACTCGTGGGCGGCATGGCGCGAGGAGTTCACGATGACGCTGGTCGACAACGCTGTCTACGTTGACGGGGTTCGGGCGGCAACGCCCAGCAACCTCGACGAGACGTATGAGGTTATGCGGGATCTGGGCGGGATGGCCTGGATTGGGCTATACCGGCCAGAACCGCATGAGATCCACTCGGTGGCCAACGAGTTCGGGCTGCACAAGCTCTCGGTTGAAGACGCGCTCAAGGGGCACCAGAGGTCGAAGCTCGAGCGCTATGGCGAAACCCTGTTCGTGGTGCTGCGGCCAGCTCGCTATATCGACTCCGACGAGACCGTGGAATTCGGTGAGCTGCACATCTTTATTGGCCCCGGGTTCGTTGTGACGATTCGCCATGCTGAGTCGCCCAACCTCGTGGCGGTGCGTCACCGGATGGAGGCGAGCCCCGAGCTGCTCTCCCTCGGCCCTGAGGCCGTGCTCTATGCGATCTTGGACGAGGTTGTCGACGAGTACGCCCCCGTGATCGCTGGACTCGAGAACGACATAGACGAAATCGAAGACCAGCTCTTCGATGGTGATTCCGAGGTCTCGCGCCGAATCTATTCACTCATCAGCGAGGTCATCGATTTTCAGCGGGCAGTGCAACCCCTCGTGCCCATGCTCGAGTCGCTCGAACGCGGCTCTGAGAAGTACAAGGTCAACGTGGAGCTGCAGCGATCGCTCCGAGATGTTCTCGACCATGTGCTTGCCATCGTCGACAAGTCGGCGGCGTATCGAGCGCTTCTACAGAACGCGCTGACGGTGCATTCCACCCTCACTACCCAGCGCCAGAACGACGAGATGCGCCTGCTCTCCCAGGCGAGCCTCGACCAGAACGAAGAGACTCGAAAGCTTACGGAGCACTCCCTCGCCCAGAGCGAGGAAGTCAAGAAGATCTCGTCGTGGGCGGCCATTCTCTTTGCACCAACGCTCATCGGCACCATTTATGGCATGAACTTCACCTACATGCCGGAGCTCGATTGGCTGTGGGGCTACCCGCTCGCGGTAGCGGGAATGGTAGCGATGGGCGCGGCTCTCTACGTGATCTTCAAGCGGCGCCACTGGCTGTAGTGCTATTATCTGCGTATGGATGCAGATATGCAGATGCAGGCGACAAATGAATCGGTTGCGATTGCCGCCGAGATTTTCTCTATGCTCGCCGACGCCACCCGCATCCGCATCATCCTGGCGCTGCGCGGCGGCGAACTCTCGGTCAGCAGCATCGCTAACCTCGTGGATAAGGCCCCTCCCGCGGTGTCGCAGCATCTGGCAAAACTGCGCCTCTCCCGCATCGTCACGACGAGGCAGGACGGCACGCGGGTGTTCTACCGGCTCGCCAACGAGCATGTGAGCACGTTGGTGATCGAAGCGATCCTTCAGGCCGAGCACTCCGTTGATGCTGTCCCGGCGCACCACAGAAGCACAGCCCCGAGCATTCAGTCCGCGAGCGTTCACGCGCGGCCCGACGGCCATGATCGCTGAAACCCTGCGCGACGGGCGTTTCGCCAAGCTCTTCTCCGCTCAGATTGTGGCCCTGCTAGGCACAGGGCTACTCACGGTGGCGCTCGGGCTTCTCGCGTTCGATCTGGCTGGCGGGGATGCTGCGCTCATCTTGGGTACGGCGCTCGCGATCAAGATGGTGGCATACGTGGCCGGAGCGCCGCTCGTTGCCGCGCTGACGGCTCGCGTGCCCCGAAAGACACTGCTCGTGAGCGCGGACTGCTCGCGGGCCGCAGTGGCCTGCCTTCTGCCCGCGGTG
Source organism: Homoserinimonas sp. (assembly GCF_056262345.1). NCBI lineage: Bacteria > Bacillati > Actinomycetota > Actinomycetes > Micrococcales > Microbacteriaceae > Homoserinimonas > Homoserinimonas sp. The sequence goes on along the minus strand of NZ_JBACFR010000075.1, from coordinate 150 downwards.
ACGGAGGTGTGGCAGATCTACGTGCTGATTCTGTTTCTCCAGCTCGCCTCGGCAACTTTCACGCCCGCCTACCAGGCGATCATTCCCCAGATTTTGCCGGACGAGAAGCATTACACCCAGGCGCTTTCTCTCTCGCGACTTGCTTACGAC
>NZ_JBACFR010000074.1:0-14268 GCF_056262345.1 Homoserinimonas sp. | reverse complement strand
AGCGACCAGATCAGGGTCGCGCTCGTGCCGTCGTCAAGCACCGTCTGCGCCTGCTGGGCATCGGGAGCAGCCTGCAGGTCCGCAAGGGCTGTGGCCTGCTCGACCGAGAAGCTGTTGCTGGCGATGCCGATGCCCACCGCGGTTCCCCCGAAGAAGAGCGCGAGTGCGGCGGCGGCTGACGCGAGGATCACAGCGGGCCTGGTGAACCACCGGCGACGGGAGGCCGATTCTGCGGGGCCCACGGGCGGATCACTGGCTCGGGGCCCGTTCGCGCCGGGCTCGTGTGTGTCTGCCTCGTGCGCGTCTGGCTCCTGCGCGTCTGGCTCGTTCCCCTGAGGCTCGGGGGTGCCCGTCCCGCGCGAGTCATCATCCGATGCTGAGTCGACGGGTGAGAGCTGCGGGGTCTCGGCAACCTGAGCGAGCAGGGATGCGCGGAGTGCGGCGCTGGGCGCAACGGACTCGGCTGCGGCGGCGAGGAGCTCCGAGGTGCGGTCGAACGCGGCGACCTCGGCGCGCGCATCTGCAGAGCTGGAGATTAGGGAATCGAACTCGGCCTGCTCCTGCGGGTCGAGGGCACCCACGGCGTTGAGCGCGGCGAGTTCGCGCAGTCGGTCACTCACGACGCCACCCCCAGCTCGTCTCGCAGGCGCATCATGCCGTCGCGCAGTCGGGTCTTCACGGTGCCGAGGGGAACATCCAGGGCCGCGGCGACTTCGGCCTGAGTGAGGCCCCCATAGTAGGCGAGCGTGAGCGCTTGGCGCTGGAGCTCGCTCAACTGGGTCATGGCCCGCTGCACCCTCTCATTCTCGATTGTGGTCTCTACTGTCTCAGCAACATTGTCGTATGGGGCGTCGAAGTTTCGGATGCCGATGCGAGCATCCCGATCACGCCCTGACTGTGAGGCGCGCACCCTGTCGATGGCGCGGCGGTGCGCCATGGTCATGATCCACGCAGAGACGCTGCCGCGAGAAACATCGAACCGGGGAGCGGTTTGCCACACCTCAAGAAACACCTCCTGCGCCACCTCCTCCGACTGGGCATGATCGACGAGCACGCTTCGAACGAGACCGAGCACGCGGGCGCAGAGCGCGTCATAGAGTTCGGCGAATGCCCCCTGATCGCCCACAGCAACGCGGCTCAGCAGCACGGCATGAAGCCGCGACGCATCGGTCACGCCGTCATCGACGCGGATATCAGCTGCCACGCGCCCCAGCATGTCAAAGTTCGGCGAGCGGATGCAGCGGGCTGGCCGTCATTCTCGGCACACTTTCGGTCACACCTTCAGTTCGGAGTGCGTCGCCGATCGGATTGGTGTGAGGCCGGGCCGCAGAAACGCCTCTCGGCGCGAGGCCGCTCGAAGCGGCTAGTTTTGGAGCCCGGGGTTACTGCGGCCCGACCGGACAAGTTTACTGCACCCCGTCATCCGCGTCTGCAAGTGCCCTGCACAAGACGGCCGCGGCTCAGCCCTTAGTCGAGCGATCCGGCTCGCCACAGCCTGGCGCACACGACAAGATCCGCCGCCATATGCGAGAGCCGAAGTGCCTTCGTGGTGAGCGCAGTCGAGCGGTCGGGGGCGGTCGACTCCATGTCATCCGCCAGACTGGTTGCCCCCAGCGCGGTGATGCGGCAGAAGGCCGACGCCCTATCCAGAGCGATGGCAAAGTCACCCTCGAAGACGCCTCGGAGGATCTGGTCCGCGAGTGCCGTGATTTCTGCCGGACCGGTGGGGATGGGCGCGCCGGCAACAAGCGGATCAATCGTGGGAGCTATCTCGGTGCCGCGCTGATAGAGAAAGCTCGACTGGTCGGCGTCCTGCACCGTCAGAGCACGCAGCAGATAGAGGGCCCACAGAGCCCCCGGCAGGCTGTGCGGGCTCGCGCGTGCCCACAGCTCGGCAATCGCATCGATGCCGTTGGTGTCGGTGAACTCCACGAGCCGGCCGACCACTTCGGGGTGCGGGTCTTTGCGAACCCGCGCCAACAGTGCGGTCGCCGTTTCGTGGGCCACACGGCTGATGTGGGCGGGATCCTCCGCCCCCACGTAGTCCTCGAAGCGCGACCCGGCGAACAGGGTGGGCTTGTGAAAGTCGTCAGCCATCTATCAAGCGTAAGCCTGACGGCAGACGCTGGCTGCGCCGTATGAGCGATCGGTGCCGCACATTTTTTTGCGAACAAACCAAACCGGTTATCGGCGCGCACCGAACGCAGGGATAAGGGCACGGAGCCATCGCAGCACACATGGACTCTGGCCGGAATACCGGCAGCACCCCGTTCACCACTCCGCTTTCGCAAGAAAAACAACGAAGGAGAACAACCATGCGAGTAATGAAGCGCAACGCGATGGCAGCAGCCGCCCTGGCCGCCGTCGCTCTGCTGGGCTTGACGGCCTGCACAATGGACAGCACCTCCGAAGACACGAGCAGCTCCGATTCCGACACCATGGAAACGACGGAGCCGTCGACCGACGACAGCCTCACCGCCGACCTCGTCGGATCCGGCTGTGCCGCGTATGCCGAAGCGGTGCCAGACGGTGCGGGATCGATTGAAGGGATGTCGATGGACCCCGTTGCGGTCGCCGCATCGAACAACCCGCTGCTCACCACACTGACCGCGGCTGTCTCGGGCCAGTTGAACCCTGACGTCAACCTGGTCGAGACTCTCAACGGCAGCGAGTTCACCGTATTCGCCCCCGTTGACGATGCCTTCGCCAAGCTCGATCCCGCAACCGTGGAGTCGCTCAAGCTGCCCGAGAATGCAGCGCTGCTCTCGAGCATCCTGACCTACCACGTTGTTCCTGGCCAGATCTCTCCCGATGACATCACGGGAACGCAGACCACGGTTCAGGGCGGCACTGTAGAGGTCACCGGCAGCGGTGACGACCTCATGGTCAACGACTCGGCCGTTGTGTGTGGCGGAGTCAAGACCGCGAACGCCACCGTCTACCTGATCGACACGGTGCTGATGCCCGCGGCCTAAGCCCCGCACCGCATCCGCATCATCGCACCACCGCACGATCGCACCACCGCACGATCGCACCATCGCACCACCCCTGAGGGGTCCCTAATGAGTCTCGGCGCAAGCCGCGAAGGCTCATTTCGGACCCCTCAGCTGCGTGGTGCGGGCTTTTTGGGGCGGGCGCTGTGGGGCGCGCGCTGTGGGGCGGGCATTGTGGGACCGGCAGTGTGGGGCGGGCGGATGCGTGCCTGCAAGGCCTGAACGGGCCACGCGCGAGGCGCCCGCGAAGGGCTGTACGCGAAGGCCTCACATCCGCGATAGATTTAACGAGTACGGGCCTGTAGCTCAGTTGGTAGAGCATCGGACTTTTAATCCGCGGGTCGCGAGTTCGAGCCTCGCCGGGCCCACCACACGCCATCGACGGCGTCTCCCCCGCTCTGAATCCGAGCGAACCCCTGCCGCAACTCTGCAGAGAGCGGCCGCAGCCAGTCGGCGCAGGGTCAGTCGGCGCGAGGCATCTCTCGCGGAGCCACACCAGCCTGCCCCGAAGCCTCGGGGACGGATGCCGGTGCTTGCCACCGAAGCGCCTCAACGGTGAGCCAGAGCAGCATGCTCAGGGAGCCGGTGGAGATGAGGCCCACAGCCCACGCAGCGTTACCGAACGGGTAGTAGCCGCGAACGCTAGCGTCACCGATGCCAATGAGAGCCACGAAACCCGCGAGCACGATCAGGCCGATCGCGAGCCCCAGCAGCCAGCGGGAGAACGGGTTGTGAGCGACGGGGATCTTGCGGATGGGGAGTGTTGTCTTGGTCACCCATTAAGGCTACCCACGGATGGGGGCCCGGTTAACCCCGCGGCGGTCCCCCAGCCGCTCACCCAGCCACTTGCCCAGCCGCGCGTTGAAGGCGTCCGGACGGGCCAGGGGGATGCCGTGGCCCACTCCCTCGACGAGTTCGAAGCTGCCCGCGGGCATCCGCTCGGCCAGCTGCTGCATGCCGCGGACAAGAGACTTCTGCTCGCGCGACCCGGCGAAGGTAAGGGTGGGCAGCGCCGAGGAGAGAAGAGTGTCGCCGGGCCTGAACGAGAAGTTTGCCGTGAGCATCGCCATCATCGTGGCTTGGGTGATGGCCTGCGAAAGAGCGAAGTAGTCGTCGAAGTCGTCGTCGCCAATGTAGAGCTGCTTCGCCTGGGCTCGGGCGAAGCGCTCGTTGCGCGCCAACGGCGTTGCCCATGACGACATGATCGCCAAGACGGATGACCCGGCCATGGGAGCCACGAGGGAACTCACCACGCCCAGCCGGTCGACTCGATCGGGGAACAGCTGCGCGAGTTCGATGGCGACTTGGCCGCCGACCGAGAACCCCACGACGGCAACGTCGCCCTGCAGGGAGTTCAGGTCCACCTGCTCCGCAACCGACTGTGCGGCATCCCGATTGGTCGTGAACTCCCGGCTCACGCCAGGATCATGCCCCGGCAGCGTCGGCGTGTGCACGACAAAGTCGCCCGCAAAGTGTTCACCCTGCTTGCGCCACATCCAGGGACCGACCCCGCCGCCGTGAATGAGCACGAGGTGGCGGCGCGCTTCGTGAACCACGGGCTAACGCACCCCGCTCATCAGACGCAGCACGGGGCGGGTGAAGAGGGCCAAGATCACGCCGATACCAATGGCGATGGCGCCGAGGGTGCCGAAATAGGTGGTCTCTGGCACGGCGTCATACCACTTGGCCAATTCACCGGAGACGGCAGAGCCGAGGGCAACAGACAAGAAGAACAGCGCGACCATCTGTGTCGTGAAGAGCTGGGGCGCGAGCTTGGTCGAGACCGAGAGGCCCACCGGTGAGAGCAAGAGCTCGGCGATCGTGAAGACCAGCAGGATACCGACGAGGGCGATGAGCGGGGTCGAGTTTGCCCCTCCTCCGGCGAAGGGAAGGAACAGCAGGAATGCAACGCCGACGAGGGCTGCACCCGCGGCGAACTTGATGACGGTCGGCGGCTGCTTCGCCCCCCACTTCGTCCAGATGGCTGCGAAGACACCAGAGAGGATGATGATGAAGATCGGATTGATGGACTGCACCCACGTGATGGGCATCGTCCAGCCGAGGATGTCGCGGTCAAGCCGTTCGTCGGCATAGATCGTGACCACCGTGAACTGCTGCTGGTAGAGCGACCAGAACGCCGCGCTCGCGATAAAGAGCGGGATAAACGCGTAGACACGCTTGCGCTCGATCGCCGTGATGTGGCGGTTGGAGAGGATCACGAAGAAGTAGGCGATTGCCGAAACGATGGTCACACCGATCACGACCGTTGCGAGATTCTCTGCCGTAATCACTCCGACGAGAACCAACACGACGATGAGCACCACGGCGACCGCGGCGATGATGATGTAGCGCAGACGTGCTGCGGGGGCCAGAGGGTCTCGCACTTCGCTGGCGGATGCGGGCAGTCGCTTGCGGGCGAATGAATACTGGATGAGACCGATGGTCATTCCGACGGCGGCAAGCCCGAAGCCCCAGTGGAATCCAAGCGTGGACTGCATGAGGCCCGTGAGCAGCGGCCCGAGGAAGGCTCCCAGGTTGATGCCCAGATAGAACAGCGAGAACCCAGCATCGCGTCGAGGGTCATCTGCGGCATAGAGCGTGCCAACGATTGAGGTGGCGTTTGCCTTGAGCCCTCCGCTGCCGACCGCCACGAGGATGAGGCCGACACCGACGCCGATGAAGCCGGGAAGCAGCGCGAGCGCGACGTGCCCGAAGACGATAACGATGGCGCTGACGAACAGCACCTTCTCTGAGCCGAACATGCGGTCGGCGAGCCACGCTCCCAGAATCGTCGACAGGTAGACGGCCCCACCATAGGAACCCACGATGCCTGCAGCGACCGGCTGCGACATGCCAAGCCCGCCGTCGGCGACAGAGAAGTACAGATAGATGAGCAGGATGCCCTGCATGCCGTAGAAGGAGAACCTCTCCCACATTTCGACACCGAAGAGGTTGGCGAGGCTTTTAGGCTGGCCAAAGAATCCGTGATCTTGTCTGGTGGCGGCGGAATCTGGTTGCGCGCTCATACATCGAGGCTACCCCTCGACTACACCGCTGCTCAGGCGTCTCTGTCACGTCTCAGAAAAGAGCTCCGCACGCCGCTGGAGCACCGGCCCCGGTGAGTCGAATCTGGCGCGAGAACCCTGTACATCGGGCAGTTACCACTTCGATTGCTCGGGACTACAGTGAGCATCGCTAGCGTCTGGCCGGCCGACGGTTGGATAGAGAACCGAATGGAGCCCTCGTGAGCCTTTTGCAAAACTTCTGGGACCTGATCGTCTGGTTCCTCTGGATTTTCGTTTTTGTCGCCTACCTCATGGCCTTGTTCTCGATCATCGCCGACCTGTTTCGCGACCGAAACCTCAGCGGATGGTGGAAGGCAGTCTGGCTGCTCTTTCTCTTCGTCGTGCCGTTTCTCACCGCCCTCGTCTACCTGATTGCTCGAGGCCGTGGCATGGCCGAGCGCCAGTATGAGCAGGTCGCCCAGGCGCAGTCCGCCACCGACAACTACATCCGCACCGTGGCCGGCTCAAACCCCTCCGATGAGATCGCGACGGCAAAGTCCCTGCTCGACAGCGGCGCGATCACCCAGACCGAATACGAGACGCTCAAGGCCAGGGCCCTCTCCCACGCCTCGCAGTGATTCGGTTCTTACTGCACATCCTGGTCAGTCTCATCGCCGCGGCGGCGGGTCTGCTTATCGCTGCCTGGCTTATTGACGGCGTGACGCTGACCCCCAGCGGATTCATCACCGCCGTCGTGATCTTTGCGATCGCCCAGGGGGTGCTGGGGCCGTGGGTGTTCAACCTCGCCCGCAGGTTCGCTTCGGCCATCATGGGCGGAATCGGGCTCGTGACAACACTCATCGCGTTGCTCGTCGCCTCGGCGTTTTCGGGTGGCCTCTCGATCGAGGGCTTCACGAGTTGGGCTCTTGCGACGCTCGTTGTGTGGTTCGTTACGGCGCTCGGCGGCTGGATTTTGGGCTACTTTCTCATCGGCCGCCGGGTCGATAAGAAGCGGGCGTCTGCCTAGGGGCCAGTCACGCTAGGGGCCAGTCGCACTAGGGCGTTGGTCGCACTAGGGCGCTAGTCATCGAACCGTGAAAGCCAGGAGGTGAGCAGGGTTTCAAGCTCTGCCACTTGCTCTGCGCTGAGGGGGTCGAGCAGGCTGCGTTCGTTGTCCATGTGCTCAGTCATCGCGCTATCAATCACCTCTCGCCCGTGCGGCGTGAGCGCGACAACCCGGCCCCGGCCATCGGTCTCACTCCTGCGGCGAGCGACGAGGCCAGCCTTCTCGAGCCGGTCGATGCGCTTGGTCATGGCACCGGTCGTGACCATGGTGTGGTGGGCGAGTTCGCTCGGCGCGCGCTCGAATGGAGCCCCCGCTCTGCGCAGTGCAGCGAGAACATCGAACTCACCCTCGGTGAGATCGTGCCGTTCATAAACGGTGCCGAGTTCGTCGGCGAGGTGGGCCGCGAGTCGATGAAGCCGCCCAATAACGCCCTGAGGCGAAACGTCGAGATCGGGCCTTTCGCGCCGCCATTCCTGCTGAATTCTGCTGACGCGGTCGGATGCTTCGGTCATCTCTCCATAATAGCTTCCCAGTAAGCTATTATCGCTTCCGTGGAAAATAAATTGCGGTGGGTGCTCCTCACGGCCGTCGCGCCAATCTCGTGGGGAACGACCTACTACCTCACCTACCTCTACCTTCCGGCGGACGCTCCGCTCTGGGGAGCCATCATCCGCGCGCTTCCGGCCGGGCTCGTTCTGCTGGCGATTCGACCCCGGCTCCCCCGCGGAGTGTGGTGGTGGCGGGCTGGCGTGCTCGGGGTGCTCAACATGGGCACATTCTTTGCCCTCGTTTACATAGCGGCCCAGCTATTGCCCAGCAGCATCGCCACGACAGTCATGGCGACATCTCCCCTGTTTCTCATGATGCTGGCGTGGCCCATGATCCGCGAACGCCCCCAGATACTGCAGCTCACGGGGGCCGTGCTCGGCATCGCCGGAGTGGCGCTGATGGTGTTGACGGGAGCATCCGGAATCAATCTCGCCGGAGTCGCCGCCTCCCTGAGCGCCATCGCCATTTCGTCGGTCGGTCACCTCCTCGCCAAAAAGTGGACCACGGATATCGACGTGATCAGCGTGACTTCGTGGCAGCTCATCGCGGGAGGCCTCGTGCTGCTGCCCGTCGCTGGCCTCATCGAAGGCGCCCCGCCGGCGCTCGATCCGCCCGCAATTCTCACCTTCGCCTATCTCTCCCTCGTGGCGACGGCGCTCGCCTATGTCGCCTGGTTCACGGGGCTCAAACACCTTACGGCGGGAACGGTCGGATTGATCGGGCTGCTCAACCCGGTCGTCGGAGTGCTGCTCGGGGTCATCGTCGCCGGAGACATCCTGGAGGTTCGCCAGGTGCTCGGTCTCATTCTCGTCGTACTGGGAATCCTGCTCGGTCAGCCCATCGTTAAGCAGCTGCTCAGGGCACGGCAGAAGCGCCTACAGCGAGGCGCCGAAAGCGAGCCCCAGGGCATACGTGATGGCAGCCGCACCAAAACCGATGGCTAGCTGTCGCAGCGCCCGGCGAAGCGGTGGGCCGCCCGACAACAACCCCACGATCGCGCCCGTCGCCAACAGCGCGAGCCCGACGATGATGGCGGAGGCCACAACGGCGGCAAAGCCCTGAAGGCCGAAAATGTACGGCAGAATCGGCAGAACTGCGCCCGAGGCAAAGAAGCAAAAGCTCGAGAGCGCCGCCCCCGTCGCCGAGCCAACCGCCTCATGATCGTCGATTACGACAACCTCTCCGGTCGCGGGCGTACCAGCCGAAGCGAGAACCTGGGCCGCCTTAATGGCTGCCTCCTTGGTCGTCATGCCACGAGCCCGATAGATCAGCGCGAGCTCGTTGGCGTTGACATCGAGCATGGGCACAACGTCGCGAGCGCTCAGGTCTGGCTGCGTTGCCTTCAGCAGCTCCCGCTGCGACTTGACCGAGACGTATTCACCCGCGGCCATCGACAGCGCGCCGGCGAGGAGCCCGGCGATGCCGGTCGCCAGAATCACGGGGGTCGAAACCCCGGTCGCCCCGATGCCCATCACGAGCGCGAGGTTCGAGACTAGGCCGTCGTTGGCCCCAAAAACGGCAGCGCGAAAGCTGCCGGAAAGCTGGGCGCGCCCGCGGGCCGCGAGACCGCGCACCACCTCGCCATGAATGCGCTCATCGGCGGCCATCATGGCCGTGGCGTCGGCATCCGACTCATAAGGAGACCTAGCCTCTGCCCTCTGCGCGAGAGCCAAAACGAAGACAGACCCGAACCTGCGCGCCATCCAGCCGAGGGCCCGCGTGCGCACAGCACCCTTTCGGGGCGAGCCGACCTGGTCACCCAAAAGGTCGAGCCAGTGCCTCTCGTGGCGCGCCTCCGCTTCGGCCAGGGCGAGCAGGATCTGCTTTTCTTCGCCATCCCGACGCGACGCCAAATCGCGATAGACCGAAGCCTCCGCGCGCTCGTCGGCGAGATAGCGGCGCCACCGACGTATCTGAGCTCTCGTCGGAGCCGAAGTTCTCTCGTTCACGCCACGGGCCCCGGCTCAGCGCTGGCGCCCGCCCCGGTATAGGAGACGCCCCAGGATGTCGACCAGGTTTCGTCCTCGGCCAGCCAGCGAACACCCAACCCGCTGTTGAACGCGTTCGGCGGAGCAGTCATCGGCTCAATCGCCACGGCCAGCGTCTGCTCGCTTGTGCTGCCGGCGCCGCCCTCGCCGCTCATGCCGGGGAACGATCGCGTCGTGAAGACCTGAATCCAGGCCCAGTCCGGCTCTTGCCACAGCTCGACGGCGCTGCCGTCCGGAGCCGTCAGCGTTGTGCGGATGAGCCCATCGACGGCGACCAGCCCTCCAAACGCGTCATCCAGCTCGAGATCGCCGACGCGACGCCCCGCCCGCAGGTCATAGCCGGTTGCCTCCGTTGTGACCTCGCCGACGGGGTTGAGCCGAGCATCCGTCTCGAACCGCGAGGTGGCAGAGGAGGTGAGCACCAGGTCCTCGACCGGCGCGTCACCCACGCGAAAGAACGGATGCACACCAAAGGCAACGGGCGCTGCCTCGGCAGACCGGTTAGTGGCCGAATGGGTGACCCGCATGCCGTGGTCGACGAGCTCGTACCGCACCGACGTTTCAAGAAAGAAGGGGTAGCCATGCTGGGGGAACACCGTGGCCGCCAGCGTGATCGCCGAATCAGAACGTTCGACAACCGTATAAGGAGCATTGCGCAGCAGCCCGTGAATCGCGTTATGGCGATCAGGCTCAGTGATATCGAGCTGGCGCTCGACACCCTCGTGACGCCAGATGCCGTCGGCAACACGGTTGGGCCACGGAGCCAGAACGATGCCGCAGCCGAAGGGCGGCAGGGTGTCGACCGAGTACGGCTGAGTGACCGCAACACCATCGACCTCGAGCACCCTGAGCGACGCCGCGAGCTCCGTTATGATTGCCCGAACGTGCCCCGTGTTGCCCGTCCGCGAGAGTTCGAATTGTTCTCCTGTAGGCGCACGCATGCAGCCAGCCTAGATCGAAACAAGGTGTCATGGCCCCAATCACCAAGACGGTCACCACGCTCGCCGATGGCCGCGAACTGATCTACTTCGACGACTCCGGCACGACCCTCTCGGGCGAGCGCGCCATCGACGGCCGCGCGCTCGACCCGCGACCCACGACGGCAACGATGCGACAGGATGTTCTCACGGGCGATTGGATCTCCGTGGCGGCAGCACGGCAGAATCGTGCGTTTCTGCCGCCGGCTGATCAGGACCCGCTTGCCCCGGCATCCGAAGCAAACCCAAGTGAGATCCCCAGCAACTACGACGTGGCCGTCTTCGAAAACCGATCCCCGTCGTTCGGCCCCGCACTCGGAGACGCGGATGCCCGGGGGCTGGGCTTCGACCGCACGGCACCGGCCTATGGCCGCTGCGAGGTGGTGTGCTTCAGCCCTGAGCACGAGGGGTCCTTCGGCACCCAGACCCCGTCGAGGGCGCGAACGGTGATCGAGGCGTGGGCAGACCGCACCGCCGCCCTCTCGGCACTTGAGGGCATTCAGCAGGTTTTTCCGTTCGAGAACCGGGGGCGGGCGATCGGCGTGACGCTTGAGCATCCGCACGGTCAGATCTATGCCTACCCGTATGTGACCCCGCGAACTCAGAGGCTCATGGCCTCGATCGACCAGCTGGGCCCCGACCTCTTTGAACGGGTGCTCGCCAGCGAGCGCGCCTCGGAGCGGGTTGTGCTGAGCGGCGAACACTGGACGGCGTATGTGCCGTTCGCGGCCCGCTGGCCGCTCGAGGTGCACCTGCTGCCGCACCGGCACGTGGCCGACCTGTCCGAAACGAACGAGGCCGAACGCCACGAGCTCTCACACCTTTATCTGCGGCTGCTGCGGGGCATCGACGCGATCTACGACACCCCCACCCCCTACATCGCCGCCTGGCATCAGGCTCCTGTGCATTCGCACCGCGACAGCATCCGCCTGCACCTCGAACTGACCTCCCCGCGCAGGGCAGCAGATCGCCTCAAATACCTGGCAGGCTCGGAGGCGGCGATGGGTGCCTGGATCGCCGATGTTTCGCCCGAGCACTCTGCCGAGCTCGTGCGGGCGGGCATCGCCCGAGCCGACGCGGCACGCACTCCCCCCTCGCCCCACAATGCCGCCTTCTCGGGCACCATGGCACCCCCAGCAGAAGGACGCACCGCGTGAGCGACATCAGAGACGACGCACGATCGGGCTTCGCCGAAGTCTTCGGCACCGAAGCAACAGGGGTGTGGTCGGCGCCGGGCAGAGTCAACCTCATCGGAGAGCACACCGATTACAACGAGGGCTATGTGCTGCCCTTTGCGATCACGAGGCGAACCATCGTTGCGCTCGGCCTGCGCGACGACACGATGATTAGGGTCGCCAGCGCCTTTGCCGACGAAGTCGCCGAGATCGACATCTCAGAGCTGAGCCCCGAGAAGCTCACGGGCTGGGCGGCGTACCCGCTGGGCGTCGCGTGGGCTCTCGGCCAGCACGGTGCCGATCTTGGCGCGGTGCCCGGGGTCGACCTTTTCATCGAATCCGATGTGCCCGTTGGGGCTGGACTCTCCTCCTCTGCAGCAATCGAAAGCGCTGTGACCCTCGCCCTCAACGACGTCTGGCAGCTTGGGTTCGACCGCCCCGCGCTCGCCCAGGTTGGTCAGCTCGCCGAGAATAAGGCCGTCGGAGCGCCCACGGGAATCATGGATCAGTCTGCCTCGCTCCTCGGCGAGCGCGATGCCGCCGTCTTTCTCGACTGTCGCAGCATGGTCGCCGAAATCGTTCCGCTCCGCCTGGCCGACGCCGGCCTCGCGATCGTGGTCATCGACACGGGCGTTAGCCACAGTCACGCCGATGGCGGTTACTCCGAGCGGCGGGCCTCGTGCGAGCGGGGAGCCAGGATGCTCGGCGTCGCCGCCCTGCGCGATCTGAGCGTGGACGACCTCGACCGTGCGCGCCAGGTTCTCGACGACACAACCTTTCGCCGGGTGCGCCACATCGTCACCGAGAACCAGCGGGTTCTCGACACCGTCGAGGCGCTGCGCACGACGGGACCGCGATCCATCGGCGAGCTGCTCGATGCCTCGCACGAATCGCTCCGAGACGACTTCGAGATCTCCGTGGCCGAGCTGGATCTCGCGGTCGAGACCGCGCAGGCCAACGGGGCCATAGGCGCCAGGATGACCGGCGGCGGATTCGGCGGGGCGGCGATCGCGCTCGCTCCCCTCGATGCCGTGTCGCGCATCCAGGTTGCCATCGACGGCGCCTTTGCCGAGCACGGTTTTGGGCAACCTGAGATGTTTGTCGTAAGCGCCTCCCATGGAGCAGTGAGAGAGTAGAAGAATGTTCGTCAAAATCTGCGGCCTCCGCGAAGAGCGGCACGTTGAGACGTGCCTTGAAGAACGAGTGGATGCGATCGGCTTCGTCCTTACGCCGAGCCCCCGATTCGTGGCACCCGAGCGAGCTCGCCACCTGGTAAATCTGGTCGACGACGCCGCTCTGACCGTCGGGGTGTTTCGTGACGAAACAGTGGACGAGATCGAGCGCCTCGCCGAGGCGGCCGGCGTCGGAGCCGTGCAGGTGCACGGCCAGCGCACGCGGGCAGAGCTCGCCAAGCTCACCCGACCGGACCGCAAACTCATCAGGGCCGTCAGCTTCGACGACCCCAGCATCGAAGAGAACTGGGGCGAGGACATGCTGCTCGTCGATGCCCCCCACCCCGGTTCAGGTCAGGCCTGGGACTACGCCTCGATGTCGGCGTCCCTCACTCGCCGCGACGGCACGTACAGTGTCGAAACGGGCGAAGGACCCGCCCGCCGGTGGCTCCTCGCCGGCGGCCTCACGCCCGAGAATGTTGCCGCGGCGATCGAAGCCGCCAACCCCTGGGGGGTCGATGTATCAAGTGGGGTCGAAGCATCCCCCGGGGTCAAATCGTCGCAGCTCATTCGCGAGTTCATGGCCGCAGCGCGCTAACCACGCTCGGCGCACTCCCGGGCGGTCTTGCTAGGGTTGGGCCGTCGCGGCTTTGCCAGGCATCCCCCTCGGACGAACCGCTGCGTCGCTGTCGGACCGGCGTCGTGACGCATCCCCGAAAGGAATCCCTCAATGCTCCCCGCCCTCTTCGGCATCGACTTTCTCGACGCCGACTGGCTCATCCACTGGTTCGGACCGTTCGTTCTCCTCGGGGTTGCCGCCGTGGTCTTCGTCGAAACCGGCGTTATCGTGCTCTCGTTCCTGCCGGGAGACTCTCTGCTCTTCACGGTGGGTCTCCTTACGGCAACCGGCTTCATCGGCCTGCCCATCGGCGTCACCGTGCTCGTCATCTTCGTTGCCGCTTTCGCCGGCGACCAGATGGCCTATGCGATCGGACGCAAGGCCGGCCCCGCCGTGTTCAAGCGCGAGCAAAGCCGCCTCTTCAACCCCGCCAACGTTGAGCGCACCAACGAGTTCTTCGAGAAGCACGGCGGCAAGGCGATCATCATCGCCCGGTTCCTGCCCATCTTTCGCGCGTTCGTGCCCGTCGCGGCCGGCGTCGGACGCATGCCGTGGCGACACTTCGCCCTCTTTAACCTGATCGGCGCCTTCCTGTGGGGCGTCGGGCTCACCCTCGTTGGCTTCTTTCTCGGGCAGATCGATTTTGTCGCCGAATACTCCGAGTACTTCATCATCGGCATCGTGCTGCTCTCGGGCATTCCGATCCTGCGCGAGCTCTACAAGG
>NZ_JBACFR010000073.1:0-7428 GCF_056262345.1 Homoserinimonas sp. | reverse complement strand
CTGCGGGGAGGAGAGCACCTCATCGGTCGGCCCCTGTTCCACAATGACACCGTCGTGCATCACGGCGACGCGGTCGGCAACGCTGCGAACAACGGCGAGATCGTGGCTGATGAGGAGCAGCCCGGTTCCACCGCGACGAAGGTCAGCGAGCAGATCGAGAATCTGAGCCTGGATCGTTACGTCGAGCGCCGTGGTCGGCTCGTCGGCGATGAGCAACGGGGGAGCGGCGGGTATCGCGCTGGCAATCAGGGCGCGCTGGCGCAGGCCACCAGAAAGCTCACCAGAACGCTGCCTCGCCCGCTCGTCAGGGTCGGGCATGCCGACAGAGGCCAGGATCTCTCGCACCCGAGATCGGCGCTCACGCGGAGAAAGGCTCGTGTGCAGCCGGAGCACGTCGTCGATCTCGCGACCTACTGGTCGTAGCGGGTCGAGAGATACCAGGGCATCCTGCAGCACAAGACCCACCTCGCCCCCGCGGATGCGCCGCCAAGCCCGGGGACGCACCCGCAGCAGATCGCGCACCCCCGAGTCTGTCGATAGACGCATCGCGTCGGCGGTGACCGTGGAGCCGGCCCCCACCAGCCCGAGCAGCGCGCGGGCCGTCACGCTCTTGCCGGAGCCCGATTCCCCCACGATCGCGACACACTCGCCCGCCGCCACCGACAACGAGATGCCACGCACCACCTCGGCCGAACCGAACCGCACTCGCAGATTCTCAATCGTGAGCACCGCATCCGCCGTCATTGCTGCCCCTGCCTGGTGCGCGCCTGAATGCTGCGCCCGAGAGTCGTCGCGGCGGCGGCGGTTGCCACGATCGCCAGCCCGGGGAACACCGTCATCCACCATGCGACCGACATATAGGTGCGCCCGGCCGAGAGCATTGCACCCCACTCCGCTGCTGGTGGCACCGCCCCGAGCCCCAGATAGCTGAGCGATGATGCCCAGACGATCGCCTGCCCAACGCCGAGAGTGGCCAAGACGAACACGGGGGCCAGGGCGTTGGGGATGATGTGTCTGGACGTAATGAACCACGGGGAACGCCCGAGAACGACGGCGGCATCGATGTATTCCGATTCACGAACGGCCAGGATGCGACCCCTGATAATGCGGGCATACCCGGGCGCTGTCGATAGCCCCACCGCGATCGTTGTTGTGAGGATGCCGGGGCCAGCAATGGCGATGAAAACCAGTGCCAGCAGCAGCCCGGGCAGCGCAAAGAGCACTTCGACAATGCGGGTCGTGGCAAAGTCGACAACCCGATTGCTGAGGGCCCCCAGCGTGCCGAGGATGAGCGCGAGCCCGACGCCGATAGCCGTCGCGGCGAGGCCGATGAGAAGCGACGGCCGCGCGCCGTGCACTACCCGGGTAAAGATGTCGCGGCCCGACTCGTCCGTGCCGAAGAGGTGACCCCACGAGGGCGGGCGAAACGACTCGAGCGGATGAACCGCGAGCGGGTCGCCGGGCGCGAGCAGCTGCGGTGCGATGGCGGCGACGAGCAGGAGCGCCAGGATGCCGCCACTCAGCGCCTCACCCAGCGTGATCCGAGCCCCCGGGCGTGCCCGAGAGTTGCCGCGTACGGTCACGGTGCTGAGTGCGCCCGTCATGCTGCCCCCCTCATGTGCGCGCCCGAAGTCGCGGGTCGGCAACACGATCCAGGGCGTCCGTAGCAATCGTGACCACCACGAACGCGAGCGCGGAGACGAGGGCGATTCCGGTGACCATGGGGATGTCCCTCGCCGTGACGGCGTTCATTAGGCTGCGGCCGAGGCCCGGCCGAGCGAACACCGTCTCGACCACGACCGCCCCGCTCAAGAGCGACCCGAATGCCCAGCCGGAGAGCGATATCGCAGGCAGGGCAGCGTGCCGAATCGCATGGCGAAGCCGGATCCCGGTCTCGCCTTCTCCTCTCGCCCTCGCCGAGAGAACAAAGGGAGATTCGAGCGCATCGAGCATCGACTCCCTCATCACCTGACCGAGAAACCCGGCAAGGGGGATGGCCAGAGTCAGAACCGGCAGCACCAGACCCAGTGGGCCGGGAACGCTCACCGGGGGCAACCACCCCAGAGCGTTGCTGAAGACGAGGATGAACAGCGATGCGAGCCAAAAATGCGGGACAGCGGATGCCGCTATCTCAAGGCCCGAGGCGATGCCCCTGGCGATTCGCCCACCCCGCGTCGACCAGAGTGCCAGCACCAGGGCGATTATCCACGCTGCCACGAGCGAGAGAACGGTAAGCAGGAGGGTGCCCCAGAACTGCTCCGCGATGAGGGAGACCACGCTCGACTTGAGCGAGTATGAGGTTCCCAGGTCGCCCGTGACGAGCCTGCCGAGCATCATCACGTACTGGGCCATGAGCGGTTGGTCCAGCCCATGTTCGGCGCGCACCAGGGCGAGTGCCTCTTCTGATGCCTGCGAGCCGGGGCCCCCGAGAAGCGCCTGCTCCGGGCTGCCGGGGATGAGCCGGAGCGCAAAGAATATGGCGGTTGCGATAGCCCAGAGCACGAACACACCGCCAGCGATCTTGGCCGCGCCCCACCGCAGAACACTCATGCCGCTAGCCGGTGATCATGCGCGATTCACCCACGCGTCGTAGAACGTGGGTGCCGACACGGTGGGGAGAGCCCGCATGCCCGAAACGGCCGTCGAGTGGAGAAAGTGGTTCTGCTGGTCGTAGAGGGGCAGCACGTAGTAGCCGCTCAGAATGATCTCCTGCGCCTGCTGATACAGCGAGGCGCGCTGCTCTGCGTCCTGAGTCGCACTGGCCTCAGCAAGCAGCGCGTCGAGGGCCGGATCGCTCAGCTGCGCGAGGTTTGCGTAATAGCCGCTGGGCGCAGGAACGATCGAATCGGAGTGGTACAGGATGCGCAGCACGTCGGGGCCCACCTTGGTATACGGCGCACTGACCAGGTTGTAGTCGTTGGCAAAGAGCACGCCGTACCAGCTCGAAAGGTCGAGCGGCTCAAGCACGACCTCGAACCCGACAGGCTTGACCGCAGCCTGGATCTGCTCGAAGAGTGACTGCTCAGCGGGGATCGATTGGTTTGTGCTCACGGGGAAGGTGAGGGTCAGTCGCTCGCCGCCGCGGACCCGGTAACCCTCCGCATCGCGCTGCGCCCAGCCGGCCTCATCAAGAAGCTCGCCAGCGGCATCCGCATCGATGTCAAAGTACTCCGGCGCTTCAATGGATGTCGCTTCTACGCTCGAGAGCACCGAATAGGAGCGGTCGGCGGTTCCGAAGAAGAGGCTCGAAATGCCGTCGTTGACCGACGCGGCCCGAATGAACGCCTCGCGAACCCGCTCGTCGTCGAACGGCGCCTTGCCCGAGTTGAGTTCGATGCGATTAGAGGCGCCGGGGCGAGGGGCTGAGATGACCTTGAGGTTGGATTCGCCTTCTGCTGCGGCGATCGAGTCGGGCTGAGCGTTGTCGATCACATCGACCTGCCCCGACTGGAGGGCGGAATACCGCGTTGCGGAGTCGGGGATGAACCGCCAGTCGATGGCGTCGAGATAGGCCACTCCGTCGTGCTCGGCGTCCTGCGGGGGCGTCGTGTAGGCCTCATTGCGCTTAAGCGTGACCGAGTCTTGACGCTTCCACTCGGTGACCACAAAAGGTCCGGTGCCCACGGGAGACGCGCAGTTCTCCTCCTGACTGCGCTTGAGCGCTGTGGGGGACTGGATGCCCACCCAGGGCTGCGAGAACGAGTCGAGCAGTGCGCTGTCTGGCGACGAGAGACTCAGCGTGAGTTTCTGGCCATCGGCATCCATCGATGCGATCTTGGCCACAGCGAGGTATCCGGTCGACGACGCGGTTGCGGGGTCTTGCAGGTGGGCGATGTTCGCGGCAACGGCCGCCGCATCGAGTGGGGTGCCATCAGTGAAGGCGACGTCGTCGCGAATCGTGAACTCCCACGAGAGGCCGTCGGCGCTTGCGGTCCAGTCGCTGGCCAGCCAGGGCAGGATCTCGCCCTCGGCGTTCTTGGAGACGAGTGACTCGATGTACTGCGTCGCCAGCAGAGCCTGAGGAAAGTTGCCGCCAACATGCGGGTCGAGGCAACTCGGCTCGGCATCGCCCGATGCGTATACGAGGGTTCCCCCGCTGACGGGATCGGTGGAGGTTGCGCCGGGTGCCGAGCATCCCACGAGCAGAGCGAAGGAGGCGACGGCGACGCCGCCGATGGAAAGAGAGCGGGCGGCGCGAATCATTCTGACCTCAGCTGTGGGTGCGAACTAACGGGCGATGAAAAATGGACCGAATGCATTAGTTGCACTCGGTCCATTAATCATAGTCCTGCGCTCCGACATGTCGAATCGCCCGGATTCGGGGGCGCTGCGCCCGCGTTAGTCGCGGCGTGAGGCCAGTCGGTCGGCGAACTTCCAGGTGAGGGGGAGCAAGCCAGCGGCAATAGCCGACTTGACGATTCCGCCGATGATAAAGGGGTAGAGGCCCCACTCAAGAGTCTGCGCGAGCGAGGCGTTGAGAGAGACGGCGAGCCAGGGGAGACCCACGGCAAACGTCATGATGGTGCCCGCCGCCATAGAGACTGCGGCGCCGAGGAACTTCTTGTCCCAGTCCCGCTGCGCGAGCCACCCCGTGAGGGCCGCCGCGAAAATGAAGCCGACGATGTAGCCGCCTGTTGCGCCGAACACTACCGAGGTGCCGGATGCGCCCTCGCTAAACACGGGCATTCCGAGCATGCCTACCGCAAGGTAGAGCACCATCGACAGCGCGCCGCGCGTGGCGCCCAGGGTGCTTCCGACCAGAATCACGGCCAGGGTCTGCAGCGTGATCGGCACGGGCTGGATGGGAATGTAGAGCTGCGAGGCCACCGCTGTGACAGCGGCGCCAGCCGAGACCAGCACGATGTCGGTCGCGATGCTGCGGGCGAAGAAACGGTCTGCGAGCGTCGGGCGGCCGAGGTGCAGGGTGAGGGTCGACATCGCGACTCTCCTTTCCGTGTTGGGCGGGAATCTGTGCCAATACTACGCATGGCTCACAATTCGCCACGCAGCGTTGTCTACAGAACCCCGGCAGAAACGTTGTGGATGTCTCTCTACGAGCGGGGCGCGGTGAAAGCGGCGATCAGGCGAGTGGCGTCGGGGGTTTCGATGGATGCGCCGATGGTGCGGGCTTCATCATCGAGGTTCTCCTGGTAGCTGCGCTGGGTGCTCGCTCGCATGAGCCGCTTGGCCTGGCCGAAGGCCCCTGCCGCGCCCGAACTCCAGCTCAGGGCGACCGCGTCGACGCGGGAGGCGAGCTCTTCTGGGGCAACGACCTCGGTCACGAGCCCCCAGTCGAGCGCCTCGGCGGCGGAGAGTCTGCGGCTGCTGAGGGTGAGTTCGAGGGCGCGCCGCATGCCCACCGCTTCGGGTAGAAGGGTGCTCACGCCGCAGTCGGGCGTGAGCCCGATTGCGGAATACCGGCTGGCGAAGAAAGCAGAATCGGCCGCCACGATGTAGTCGGCCACGAGCATGAACCCGAGGCCGCCCCCGGCAACTGCACCCTGAACGGCGGCCACGATGGGCTTGGGCATCTCACGGAACACTCGGTGTCCCTCGTGGATCACGTCGGCGAGCGCGGCAATAGCCGCGCCGTCGTAGGAGCCGTTGCCGCTCATGGCATGGATGTCGCCACCGGCGCAGAAGGCTGAGCCGGCCGCGTCGAAGATCACAGCGACAACGTCGTCGCGACGGGCGATCTCGTGGGCGGCATCGCGCCAGCGCTCGGCTGATTCCTGATCGATGGCGTTCAGGCGAGACGGGCGGTTCAGGGTCACCCTGGCGATTCCGTCGGTGACGGTGAGCACAATCGCGGGCGACGGCGTTGTCGTGTCAGTCATGGTCGCTGAGCCTAGCGGCGCGGATCCTCTCGATGGCCTCCGTTAGCACTTCTGGCGAACATCCGAAGTTCAGACGGGCGAATCCTGTGCCCTCGCGACCAAAATCGGGGCCGGAGGTGAGCGCAACCTTGGCCCGCTCGAGAATTCCGGCCGCCGGATCGTCGCCCCACCCCGCAGCGCGCAGATTGATCCAGGCCAAATATCCTGCGACCGGTTGGCGATAACGAGACCCGGGGATGTTTTCGGCGAGCAGATCACCAAGTAGTCGCCGATTGGCCTCGAGGTTCGAGATCACATCGTCGAGCCAGGTTTCGCCCTCACGGAACGCTGCGATCGATGCCTGCACTCCAAGATGGCTGGTGCGCCAGAAGACCTCGTCGTGCATTCCGTCAATCACGGCATGCATCCTGGGTGCCGCCGTGATCATGAGTGCGCACTTGAGCCCGGCAAGGTTCCAGGCTTTGCTCGCCGAGGTGATCGAAACGCCGTGCTCGCGGGCGGCGTCGCTCACGGTGAGGAAGGGGGTGAAGTGCCCGTCGCTGTGGGTGAGGGGCGCATGTATTTCGTCGCTGATGATGGTGGCGCCGTGCCGCTCTGCGATCTCGGCCAGCGCAATAAGGTCCGCGGGAGTGTGCGGGTAGCCCAGCGGATTATGCGGGTTGCACAGCACCATCGCTGTGGCCCCCGCGGCGAAGGCCGCATCGATGCCGTCAAGGTCGAGCGCGATGGATGCTCCGTCGTCGAGCAGGGGAACTCGAACGACAGAGGTGCGTGCTTCATCGATGAGTGCGTAGAACGGTGGATAAACGGGTGGGGTGACCACGACGCTGTCGCCGGGCTGGGTGACCCGGCGCAGAACCTCGAGGATTCCCATGCTCACGTCGGCGGTGGAGCGCACGTGGTCGGGGTTAACCGCCCAGCCCCACCGCTTCTCGGCGAAAGAGCTGAAAGCGTGAGGCAACTCCGGGCCTCCGCTTGAATACCCGGTGTCGGAGCGATCGACGGCATTCCGTATTGCGTCGCCAATGGGCTGGGCGAGCGGAAAGTCCATTTCTGCGACGAAAAGGGGGAGGACATCGTCGGGGTACGCGCGCCATTTGACGCTGGTGCGACGGCGGAGAGCGTCCAGTGATTCTGCATGAACAGGCATGCCCACAGCATCGCACTGCGCCGGGGGTTTGCGGGAGGGTTAGCAGCCGGGGCCGGTGGGGTTTTGCAGGCAGGTCTTGCTCACGAGCACGGTCTTAACGGATGCGACGTGCATCGGGATGGGTTCGGATGCAATGGGCAGGTAACCAATGAACTCTTCCCAGCCGTCATCGGCGTTTTCTTCGTAGTAGTACTCGATCGCGTAATTGACGGTGAGGGTGACGTTGTAATCGCCAGGTCGGTCGAAGGTGTGGCTCGTAGCGGTGTCGGAGAACTCCGTGAGTGACTGCGTCTTCCACGGGGAACCCTTGCCACGGGTGGACAGGCTGTGGCCGTCGCCGAAGTTCCATCGATAGGAGGCCGGTGTGAATCGAGCAACGGCGGGCCTGCCCAGCAGGGTGCCCTCGATGGTGTGGGGTTCGATCTCCGCGTAGAAGTTTGC
>NZ_JBACFR010000072.1:0-4965 GCF_056262345.1 Homoserinimonas sp. | reverse complement strand
TCGGCTCCATAGAGATCCGCTGCCTGCTTGCGGGCGGCCGAGATGGCCTGCTCCGACAGGTTGAGCGAATCCGTACGCATGTACGTGATGTAACCGTTTTCGTAGAGCCCCTGGGCAACGCTCATGGTCTGGCGGGCCGAGAACCGCAGCTTGCGCGCGGCCTCCTGCTGCAGCGTCGACGTGCTGAAGGGGGCTGCGGGGCGACGCGTGTAGGGCTTCGACTCCACAGACGAGACCACAACGGATGCTTCGGATGCCCGCAGAGCGTCGGCAAGCAGCGTGGCGGTCTTCTCGTCGAGGGCGCGAACCCCCGCCTTGAGGTTTCCCTTGTCGTCGAAGTCACGGCCGGTCGCGATGCGCTCTCCGTTGACCCGCACGAGGCGAGATTCGAACGGGTACTTCTCGGTCGTGGGCGAGAGCTCGGCGGTGAGATCCCAGTAGCTTGCGGCCACAAAGGCGAGACGCTCGCGCTCACGGTCGACGACGAGCCGGGTCGCTGCAGACTGCACACGGCCGGCAGAGAGGCCGGGGCCAACCTTGCGCCACAGGACGGGAGAAATCTCGTACCCATAAAGGCGGTCGAGGATGCGGCGGGTCTCCTGGGCGTCGACCAGTGCGGTGTCGAGGTCGCGCGGGTTATCCTTCGCGCGCTCGATCGCCTCCTTGGTGATCTCGTGGAACACCATGCGCTTGACCGGCACCTTGGGCTTGAGAACCTCGAGCAGATGCCATGCGATGGCCTCCCCCTCGCGGTCCTCATCAGTTGCGAGGTAGAGCTCGTCGGCATCCTTAAGCGCGCGCTTGAGGTCGGCGACCGTCTTCTTCTTCTGGTCGGAGACCACGTAGTACGGCAGGAACCCGTTCTCGACGTCGATGGAGAACTTGCCCAGCGCACCCTTTTTGAGTTCGGCGGGGAGGTTTTTGGGCTCGATGAGATCCCGGATGTGCCCGACTGAGGCCTGCACCTCGTAGCCGTCGCCCAAATACTGGGCGATCGTCTTGGCCTTCGCCGGTGACTCGACGATGACGAGTTTCTTTGTTCCGGACACCGGACTCCTCGTAGATAGTGCTCACCGGGCAGGATGCTGCGCGACGGTCTGCTGCCCGTTAATAAGCGGGCCAACATCCGAAACCATACACACTCAACCCTTGGTGCCTGCTAATTGAGGTCTGGGAGCTGGCCCCGCAGTTGCCCCGGAAACCACCACAAAGTCGTCGCGGGCGACCGTTATGACGACCGTCGCGACAAGCCCGTCGACCTCGCATTGGGCCAGCTCGGCACCGTTGGCAGCGGCGACGGTTTGGGCAGCCGAGCACGGATCGCCGGGCACAATGCCGACCGCCACGTCTGCTGCGGCGAGCGCAGAAGCATCCGCCGCCCCTGCCGCAACCCGGTTGAGCACGAGTCCCTTATATAAGGGGATGACCAGCGCGAGTGACAGGACGGCGACGCAGAGGATGGCGACAACCAGAACTGACCCGGCGCCCCGCTCGCCATACCGCAACGCGGCGCCCCGCGACGGGGCCGCGTGCGTCATGGCGAAGGCCCACTGAGGGCGCAGGAGCGGGCGCTGATCGGCACGGATGCCAGCACGCCCCTGCCCCGGGCATCGGCGGAGGCGCAGACGAGGTCGCCGGCCCGTGCCACGGAAAAGAGCGCTCCGGGGACCAGGCGCGAGGCACTGGCCTGCGCGCCCTCGATGCTGTCGCCGCGGGCCACAGAGCGCGCCACGATGGCGGACGCATCGTGGAGCCGGAGCACGACTGACCCGAGTTGCATACCGGCGAGTGCCGTGATGATCACGACGAGCGCGGCTGGCAGCGCCACAACGAATTCTGCGGTGACGCTGCCACGCTCCGACCGCGCGCTAACCACCGAACGCAAGCGCGTTCCGCACGAGGTCGGTGAGAATGCCGCGCACTTCGTCGCTGCGCAGGATCACGACGAGCAGCCCGGCAAATCCGACGGCGGCCATGATGACGATTCCGTATTCTGCCGTGGCCGCTCCTCTCTCCTGCCGGAGCAGACGCGCGAGCCGGGGTGACAGATGCAAGTTATTCATGGCGACCTTTCTTATGGTGGACAGTGCTGTTGTGGACATGGGCCGGGCGCTGAGCGGCTGGGCGCCTCGGGCGGCGCGGGCGGCGCGGGTCATGCGACTCCTCCGAAGGTCTGCGACACCACGGAGATCATGAGAGGGGCAACGCCCAGCAGCATGAATGCGGGGAGAACGCACAGTCCCAGCGGCACCATGAGCGAGACCGACAGGCGAGCCGCCGCCCGCTCCCCCGCCGCGCGGGCCTCCCTGCGACATTCATCGGCTTCTGCCCGGAGGAGCGCTGCCGCGGGAACGCCGGCTCGATGAGAGAGCGAGAGGATCTCCGCGGCGGCATCCGCCTGCCCGCTGAGCCCGCACGCAGCGACGGCCCTGTCGACCGATTGCTGCGATCGTTGCAGTGAGGCGCCGCCCGAAACGGCGATGGCGAGCAGATCCAGCGCGAGCCCTGGCGTGACATCGGTGGGCTCAGCACGGGCAACCAGTCTGCGATTCCATCCCCGTGCGGCGAGCATGAGCCCCACACCGGCAGTGAGGCAGGCGAGACCGAGTGGTGTGGCGAAAAGGGTGCCTACCGTGTCGAACCCCAGGGTGAATCCGAACAGCAACCCAACGACAGGGAGGGCCACAACGAGCCGCGCCGTGGCAAGGGGCGCGGCGAGCGCCACCTCCCGTGCTCGCCTGGTCTGAGTGAGATCTCTCAAGGACGAGGCGAACGATTCCAGCACTGCGGCAAGGGGCGCCCCCGCATCCGTTGCCACCGACCATGCCGCGGCGAGCCCCCTGAGGCTGTTCTGCTGCTGATCCGCGCTCTGAGCTGCGGCACGACCACGGCGCCAACGGCGCACTCCCGCCGCGCCATGAGCGCCTTGAGCGCCCTCGTCCTGCGAGATCGACTCCAGCACCGCATCGGGAACCGACGCTCCTGCAGCGATGCGAGCCGCGATGCCGACGACCTGCGGAGAGGCGCTTGTGGCCTCGGCCACGTATCGCCAAGCCGATGCCGGGGCAACCCCTGCAGCCAGCAGCACCCCCAGCCGCTGCACGACAGAGGCGAGGGCCTCGGCGGGCTCACTCGGCGCGCTCATTGCCCGACCTGTCGAGAACGCGGACCTGTCGGTTCTGCCGACGCCCATCGGCGATGACGGGCCTGTCGAAACCCTTGGCGACCATGCCCGACTCGGCGCTCATGAGTGTTTCGTCGACAATGGCGAGCCGATCATTGTGATCAAGCGAGAAGCGACCGATGCTGTCGATTGAGCGCACGCCCACCTTTCTGGTCACGTGAATGACGGCTCCGATAGCGCTGACCGCCTGCCGCGCTACCGACTCGGCGTTCATCCCGGCGAGAGCGCCTAACGCCTCAAGCCGCGCCGGCACATCGGCGAGGGAATTGGCGTGCAGGGTGCCAGCGCCGCCATCATGACCGGTGTTGAGTGCCGCAAGGAGCTCGCGCAGTTCGGCGCCCCTGCACTCGCCCACGACCAGTCGATCCGGGCGCATCCGCAGCGCCTCCCGCACCAGTCGTTCGAGCCCGACGCCGCCAGCACCCTCAAGGTTGGGCTGACGGGCTTCGAGCGAAACCACATGCGGATGCGCGATGCGGAGTTCGGCGACATCCTCGATCGTGACCATGCGCTCCGTTTGCGGGGCAAGGGCGAGTAGAGCCGCAAGAAGCGTTGTTTTGCCGCTGCCGCCAGCACCCGTGATGAGCAGATTGGCGCGGTCCTTCACCAAGTCGTGAATGCGGGCAAGCCCGATTCGATCGAAAAACCCTGCCGCAGCAAGGTCTGCGGTGCCGAGTTGCTCAACCGGCGGGATTCGAATTGAGATCAGCGTGCCCTTTGACGATACGGGCGGTAGAACGGCGTGCACCCTGATACCGTCGCGAAGGCGCACATCGACACACGGCGAGGACTCGTCGATGTGGCGGCCGCCCTCCGATACGAGCGAGACGGCGAGCTCTCTGAGTTGATCCTCCGACAACGCCAGCCCGGAGCGGCGCTCGACCCCCTGGCCCCGATCGACCCACACCCCGTCGACTCCGTTGACAAAGAGATCGGTCACTCCTGCTTCGGCGGCAAAAGGGGCTAGCGGGCCCAACTCGGGCACCGGCACCCTGTCCTGCGCCCTACGTTCATGCGCAGGAGAAGCCAGCACGGGAGGAGCCGACGCAGAGCGGATCGGCACAGAGCGGATCGGCACAGTAGAAGCCGGCACCGCGCCCTCGCGCCGAGTGCGCAACGGCCTCACGGGCACAAAACCGCCGCGAGAGCCCCGGGGCGGCGCGAAATCACGAAGGGGTGCCGCGGTGTGCTGATGCTGATTCATGGGGGCGACACTAGAAAGTGCCGCCAGCCGATCGGTGTCACCGTCGCAAAAGTGGGGAGGGCGCCCGCCCTAGAGGCGTGGGAGGGAGTGCCGGTCACACTGAGACCCAGGCCCTAGATCGTCCCCCGTTTCACCAAACCCCGAGAATGTGGGGCGCTGCCCGTGCTGCGGCCGATCCCCGCCGTTGGTGGGCAGTCAGCGGGACGCGCGCCGAATGGCCCTCAAACGAGGGGTAGGCATGTACCCCATTTTCAGACCAATGCACCCCGCTCAAGTTCGCCGCGCAGATCTCCGCTAGAGGGAATGACCGCTCGCATCGGCGGCCTCGCGAGAGCGAGGTGCCCGCAGAAGATTCAACTCGGCGTCGATTGCCGCCGCCCGAAGATCCCTCATTCTCTAGCTGAACGTTAGGGAGTAACCCTCATAGAGCAGAGCCGTTAAAAGAAGAGGGGCGGCGCCTGTTGGGGGGAACTGGCGCCGCCACAGCAGCGCGTGATTGGGGGGAATCACAGTTGCGCCGCTAAGCCGAATTGACATCCGGTTTGCCTAGTGTACCCCAATCCGATGCATCCACAAC
>NZ_JBACFR010000071.1:0-1640 GCF_056262345.1 Homoserinimonas sp. | reverse complement strand
GATCATGCCCGTCGATCACATCGGTTTCAAGCTCGAGCCCGACGGATTCTTCGACCGCAACCCGTCGCTGGACGTTCCGCCGTCGGCAGCCGCGTCGCATGGTGCAGCGTCGCACGGTGCAGCATCGCATGGCGACGCAGCGCCCAGTTGCCACTAGCGGGCAGCTGACCTAAAAAAGGATCACGCATGGCCTCGAGGCCATGCGGGATCTTTTGTGTGTGGGGGGGTCGTTGGCGCGCGGTTGTCAGCCCGTGTATACGGTCGACGACCGGCGTTCGTACCAGTGGGCGAGGTGTTCGCCGGCGCTCAACACATGGTCGCGAACGAGGGATGCCGCGAGTTCTTCGTCGCCCGCTCGGAATGCCTCGATGATGTGCTGGTGCTCCTCAAAGTTCTCGTCGCGGTGGCGAGGATTGTCTTTGAGTACCAGCGCGGAGACGTTGCGGGGGAACGCATCGTTGAGGTCGGTGAGCAGCCGTTCAAGCCGAGAGTTAGCCGCGGCCTTGTAGATGAGGGTGTGGAACTGGTCGTTCGCGCTGCCCTTGGATGCGGTCTTGTCGGAATCGGCAGGCTCGTCGGATGCCGCCGCAGCGGCATTGCGCTTCGATTGCTCGTACATCGCCGAGTTCACTGCCTCAAGCTCGTCGACCATCTCGGCCGTCATGCGCTTGACGCTGCGCCGGGCGGCGAGAGCTTCGAGCTCCGCGCGCACCTCATAGGCTTCGCGCACCTCCCACGGCACGGGAACTCGAACGATCGCCCCGCGGTTGGGCACGACCTCGATGAGGCCTCCCGTTTGCAACTGGCGCAGGGCCTCGCGCACGGGGGTGCGGCTGATGCCAAATTCGTTGGCAAGCTCCGCCTGGCGCAGGGGGGCGCCAATCGGGATCTCGCCCGACATGATCTTCGCCCGGATGCGGGCGGCCAGATCGTCGACAAGGGCGTTGCCGGATTCGGTCGTGGGGCTCATTGTGGGAGCGTTCCTATCTCTCTCTGGAGTGCGCTGTTTGCGCCCAGAGAATGCGTTTGTGGCCATCCAATCGTATCCACTTGGGCCATGGATTGGATGCGACTCTATAGCGCAGCGGGTGGCGCGGCGCGAAGCAACGCGGGCAGCAGCGATAAATGCTCGCGTTGCTGCCCGCGGTGCTGACCGAGTGGTTACGGCTTGTAGACGACAAAAACCTTGCGCAGGCGCTCGGTCACCCTCCAGGTGCCGCACCAGCCGATGGGAAAGTAGGCGGAGTCTCCGGCGCGGATCTCCTGCGGCTCTCCTCCATCTTCGTGAACGGTCATGGCGCCTTCGACCACGTGGATGATTTCGCCTCTCGTCAGGAACTCCCAGCGTGAGAGACCCGTCTCGGACTCCCAGATTCCTGAGACGACTCTGCGGTCTTCTGTTGCGAAGTCGACGCGGCTGCGCACGATCACTTCGCCTTCGAGTGGAACGGCGTTCGGTGGCGCGAGGGGCTTCTCGTCGAGATCGGAGGCGGGGACGCTGGTGGGGCGATTGATGAGAGTCATGTAACGTATCCTAAACGGTAGAGATTGGATCCACTACCTCGGGAGGGAAACATGTCCGACGACAATGCGACCACAAGAAACGTGCTCGTGCGCAGCATGCGCCACGAGAGCGACGG
>NZ_JBACFR010000070.1:0-11991 GCF_056262345.1 Homoserinimonas sp. | reverse complement strand
GGGACCGGCCGATGAGCGCAGGAGTAAACATCGGGGTTGTTGGCGCAACCGGGCAGGTTGGCGCCGTTGTGCGTCGTCTGCTCGAGGAGCGCGACTTTCCCGTCGCCAGCATCCGCTTCTTTGCTTCCGCGCGGTCGGCGGGCACAACGCTCCCGTTCAAGGGCGAGCAGATTGTCGTCGAAGACGCCTCGACAGCCGATCCCTCTGGGCTCGACGTTGCCATCTTCTCGGCCGGGGCAACGCTGTCCAAGGCTCAGGCAGAGCGCTTCGCCGCTGCGGGTGTCACGGTCGTCGACAACTCGTCAGGCTGGCGCATGGACCCCGAGGTTCCCCTCGTGGTGAGCGAGGTCAACCCTCATGCCATCGACCAGGCCGTCAAGGGCATCATCGCCAATCCCAACTGCACCACGATGGCGGCCATGCCTGTGCTCAAGGTCCTGCACGAGGAGGCGGGGCTTGAGCGCCTCATCGTAAGCACCTACCAGGCTGTTTCTGGCGCTGGCCTCAAGGGCGGCGAAGAGCTGCTCAGCCAGGTCACCGCAGCCGTGGCGCAAGACGCTATCGAACTTGTTCACGATGGTGCCGCGGTCACCATGCCCGAGCCCTCGGCCTTTCCTCGGCCCATCGCCTTCGATGTGATTCCTCTTGCTGGCAGCATCGTCGACGACGGTCTCTATGAGACCGACGAAGAGAAGAAGCTCCGCAACGAGAGCCGCAAGATTCTCGAGCTGCCCGAGCTGCTCGTCAGCGGCACCTGCGTTCGCGTTCCCGTCTTTACGGGTCACTCGCTCTCGATTAACGCAGAGTTCTCCCGAGCGATCAGCCCCGAGCGTGCCAAGGAGCTGCTGGCGGATGCCCCCGGCGTCGAGCTTTCCGACATTCCGACACCCCTGCAGGCTGCAGGAAACGACCCGAGCTTTGTCGGTCGCATCCGTCAGGACGAGGGTGTTCCCGGTGGGCGCGGGCTCGCGCTGTTCATCAGCAATGACAACCTGCGCAAGGGCGCGGCCCTCAACGCGGTGCAGATTGCAGAGCTCATTGCCGCTCGGGTGCTCTCGGTCTAACGTCCAACCTTTCGCAAGAACGGCCGAATTTGCTGCAGAGGCAATTCGGCCGTTCTTATGTGGCAGGCACTGTGGCAAGGAGCGCGGTCGGTGCGGCGTAAACTTGAACGTGTGAGCTCATCTTCGTCTGCCCCTGCACCCCTTGACGTTGCCCTGATCGGGGGTGGCATCATGAGTGCGACCCTCGGGGCCCTCATCAAGCAATTGCAGCCTGCCTGGACCATCGAGATCTTCGAGACGCTGTCTGAGGTTGCCCTCGAAAGCTCAAACCCGTGGAACAACGCGGGCACCGGGCACGCGGCGCTCTGCGAGCTGAACTACGGCAAGGAATTGCCGGATGGTTCGTTCGAGATCGAGTCTGCCGTCAAGGTCAACGAGCAGTTCCAGGTCTCTCGCCAGTTCTGGTCGTACATGGTGAGCGAAGGCATGCTGCCGGAGCCCGACGGATTTGTGAACCCCGTCCCCCACATGAGCTTTGTCTGGGGCGAGGCCAATGTCGACTTTCTCCGTCGCCGGTTCGAGGCATTCAAGAACCACCCCCTCTTCTCCGGCATGGAGTTCAGCGATGACCCCGCAGTCATCCGCTCCTGGACGCCCCTGCTGCTTCCCGGTCGCTCCAAGAACCAGCCGATCGCGGCAACCCGGGTTGCGGGCGGCACCGATGTTGATTTCGGCGCGCTGACCAAGGACCTCTTTAGCTACCTCACCGACAACGGCGCTCGCCTTCACCTTGAGCGCAAGGTGACCGGGCTTCGCCGCGAGGGTGACCTCTGGCGCATCCAGTCCAAGCACATGGTCGGGGGCACCCCCGCAGTCACCAAGGCCCGGTTTGTCTTTGTCGGCGCTGGCGGCGGTGCACTGTCGCTGCTGCAGAAGTCGGGCATCAAGGAGGCCAAGGGCTTCGGCGGGTTCCCCATCAGCGGCCAGTTCTTCCGCACCGACAACCCGGCCGTCGTGGCTCGCCACAGCGCCAAGGTTTATGGCAAGGCCGCCGTCGGAGCACCGCCCATGTCGGTTCCGCACCTCGACACTCGCGTCGTTGATGGCCAGGCAAGCCTGATGTTTGGCCCCTACGCGGGCTTCTCGCCCAAGTTCCTCAAGACGGGCTCCTGGCTTGATCTGCCCCTGTCCCTTCGCCCCGGCAACATCATTCCCATGCTGGCGGTCGCAAAAGACAACTTCGGCCTCGTCAAGTACTTGGTCGGCGAGCTCCTGGCCACCAAGGCTAAGAAGATCGCGGCGCTGCGCGAGTTCATGCCCGATGCGAACCCCGAGGACTGGCGTCTCATCACGGCGGGTCAGCGCGTGCAGGTGATCAAGAAGGATGCCAAAAAGGGTGGAGTTCTTCAGTTCGGCACCGAGGTGGTTGCCGCCGAGGATGGCTCAATCGCTGGCCTACTGGGAGCGTCCCCCGGAGCCTCGACCGCCGTGCCGATCATGATCGAAGTTCTCAAGCGCTGCTTCCCCCAGGAGTTCGACGGTTGGAAGCCCGAGCTTGAGAAGATGGTGCCCACGCTCGGTCGCAAGCTTTCTGACGACCCCGCTCTGGCGGAGGCTACGATGGCGGCAACAGCAGAGGTTTTGTCACTGGCATAGCGCTGCGCCTGTCACTGGGGCACAGCCTCGCCGACATTTCAGCATACGCGCTAGTGGATCGCCGATAAACGGGGTACAAGCGCGGTCGAAAGACTGACATACTCTTTCTGTTCACTGAGTGGAGGGGGGTGGCGTAATGTCTATTGGCCTGCCCCAGCACCTCGTACCTGGCGCGGTAGCCAGGGCCTTAGCCCGTGCTGCCCACGGTATGGCCCTCGCGGCCATCGTCTCCGGTCTCTTCATTACTCTCGGATTCGCCTCCGCCTACCCCACGCGTGTGCTTTGGCCGGCGATGCTTGCGCTGTTCTGCATGCTCCCCGCGCTGGCCTGGGTCAACAAGAAGGCAACTCCGCTCGCTGGGGTTGTCTACCTCGTCGTCGGCGCGGCATCCGCCTTCGTCTATGTGCTCGTTCTTGCCACCCAGATGGGCGACGTCATTGGCGATTCGGCATTCTGGTATTCGCCCGCCAAGATGGCGGTTGTGCTGGTTGCCGGGCCAGGCCTCGGTCTCCTTGCTGGCCTCGGGTGGACATTCGGCGGGTTTATCGTCGCCGAGGGTGCGGCGGCGGCAGCGCTGTTCGTCGCGGGCAGACCGGTGCTTCTCGACCCCTTCAATCTGGGGCTTCTCGCCGAGGCGATTGCGATCTGCATTCTCGCCTACGTCACAGCACGCCGGGCCACCCGATCGCAACCACGCTTTCAGCGCGCGGCCCACGACGAACTGCTCGACGACATCCGCTCCCGAATGGAGCTGAGGGCGGCCGCCCTGATGCACGACACGATCCTGAGTCACCTCGCCGCGATCGCCACCTCGACGAGTGATTCCATGCCGAGCGAGCAGAAGGAACGTATTGAGCGCGATGTAAACATCCTGCTGGGCCAGGAATGGCTAAGCGACGGCGCTGGTGCCACGACTGCCGGTGGCGAGGACCGCTCCCGGACGGCCCTGAGTGAGGCGATTCAGGAGGTGCGCGAGGCCGGTCTTGATGTGACGGGGACGGGAGACTTCGCCGCGGTGAACCGACTGCAACCCGCCCAGGCCGAGGCGCTGGGCCTCGCGGCAAAGCAGTGCCTTATCAACGTGATTAAGCACTCTGGGGTGATGGTCGCCGAAGTGGCCGTGTATGCCTCGGACGACGAGCTTTCTGTCATGATCATCGATGCGGGCCGCGGTTTCTCTGACTCCGCCGTTGGTGCGGATCGGCTCGGGCTGCGGGCCTCGGTGCACAACCGCATCGAGTCGGTCGGCGGTTCCGTGCAGGTGTGGTCGACTCCGGGCAGCGGAACCTCCGTGCTCATGCAGCTTCCCGCCAATCCTCAGTCTCGTGATGGTGACGATCGGCCCGATGATTCCGGTGCGGGCGATGAGCACGGTGATGCCGTGGCGGCGGCCACCGTGCGGGGGGACGAATGAGACCTCCCGAGCGCACTCGGCAGGAGTTGGACCCGGTGGGGGCCTATTCGAACCGCCTCATCACCATGACCGCCGCGATCTCTGCCCTGGTGTTCGCCGTTGTCGTTGTCGTTGCGGGCCTCGACACCGTCGATAACCCCAGCGCAGCGGTGCTCTCGCTCGTGGTGATCGCCGCGTCGAGCATGATCGTCATCACGGCAACAGACCCCTACCGCGGCCCGTTTCAGCGCAAATCGCACGGCTGGACTGTCGCGCTCGGGGTTTTTGCGGCAGGGCTGCTAGCGGTCGCCGCGGGGGATGCGCCTGCGCATGCCTCAATGGGGTGGGTCGCTCCCGTGGTCCTCGGTCTGTTCTCCATCGGAATGGCCGCCTATCGTCCCGTGCGCGAACTTGTCGGATTCGGCGTCGTTGCGGCCGTGTTCATCGGGTTCATCGTCATGCTGCAGGCGGCCAAAGACGTCAGTGACGTGCCACCCGTCGTCACGGTCGCGTTTGTTCTGTTGCCCCTTCTTGCCCTCAACCTCAGCGCAGGCGCCTTCACCGACAGCATGATCAAGTCGATTGAGCACTGGCATGTACGGGCCACTCAGGCCGTCGACCGGATGTCCGAGGAGCGCGAACCCGGCATCGCACGTTCGGTGCAGCAGGACCGCGTCACCATCCTGAATCAGGAGGTGGTGCCGTTCTTTGGGGAGGTGCTGGCGAACAATGAGATCACTCCGGATGTTCGCGAGCGGGCCAGGTCGATCGCCGATGCGATTCGTGCGGTCATGGTTGCCGAGGTCGATAGAACCTGGCTGGAGAACGTAGTCGATCATCTGCGTGGACGAGCCCGTCGCGGAGGGGAAGGCCAGAGCCGGCCATCGACCATCCACGACGATGACCACATTGCCAACCTCATGACCTACGACCAGCGCACGGCGCTGCGGGCGTTACTCGTGGCGATCTACGACAACGCCAACGGACGCCCAGAAGATCTCGAAATCATGCTCGCCCGGTCTGACGGCCGCTGCCGCGGCGTGCTCACCCTGCGAGTCGATATGACCGACGGCCTCGTCAAGAGCCGGTTCGGGCCCTACCTGGCGGTCATGCGCGTGGTGTTCCGCCGCGTGCGTGCCGAGTACTTGCAGTCGGTGCTCACAGTAAGATTCTCCTATGACCAGTGAAATCCAGGGGGAGCCACAGGTGGCGGATGAAGCGGTCCCCGAGGCCGTGACGCCGCGCCGCACGCGACTAGCTCTGCTCGACGACCACGAGGTTCTTCTCGATAGCCTCAGCAGCTGGATCACGACCAACGCCCCCGACTTCGACCTCGTGTTGAGCGCACACACCTGGCTTGAACTCGTGCACAGCGAGAACTTTCCCACCGACCTGGTCTTTCTCGATTTTCAGCTCAAAGAGCCTGTGTCGATCGAGGCACGTGTTCGCACGTGTCGGGCCGCCGGGGCTAAGGTCATCGTTCTTACGAGTCTTGATACGCGGGATGCCCGCGACCGCGCCCTCGCATCCGGTGCCGCTGCCTTTCTCTCCAAGTCGATGCCGATGAACGAGGTCATGGAGGCGGCTCGTCGCGTCATGGGTCATGATCGCGGGGTGGTGCCACAGCAGAACTGGCGCCCGCTGCCCACGGGTGCCATGAACCAGGTGCGGCCCAAGCTGAGCCAGGGCGAGATCGACGCGCTCAAGCTCTACGTCTCGGGGCACAGCACCACCGAGGTGGCCAAGCGCATGAACGTGCAGTACGAAACCGCCAAGACCTACCTGCGCCGAGTACGTGAGAAGTACGCCAAGGTTAATCGGCCGGCGAGCAAGAAGGCGGAGCTCATCCGCCGCGCCGCAGAAGACGGGTTCCTTCAGTAATGGCCAAGCTCTACTTTCGCTACGGTGCGATGAACAGCGGCAAGAGCACTGCTCTGCTCCAGGCTGCCTACAACTATGAGGAGCGCGGTCAGCACGTTCTGCTCGCCAAGCCCAGGGTCGACACGAAGGGCGCAGACCAGATCGTGTCGCGCCTCGGCGTCACCCGCACGGTCGACTTCGTGATCGAGCCGCGCGACGATGTCTACGCACTCGTCGAGGCGGAACGCGAGGCGGTTCGGCAACGCACGGGCTCCGATATCAGCTGCATCCTCATCGACGAGGCACAGTTCCTCAGCGAGCGACAGGTCGACGACCTGCTGCGCATTTCGATTCTTGAGAACATTCCGGTGCTGGCCTACGGCATCCGCACCGACTTTCAGACGGTGGCATTCCCTGGCAGTCGCAGGATGCTCGAGGTCGCCCATTCGCTCGAAGAGCTCAAGACAATCTGCCGGTGCGGGCGCAAGGCTGTGTTCAACGCTCGCAAGATCGGCGACCGCTTCATCTTTGCTGGGGACCAGGTCGCGATAGACGAGGGAGCGGATGCTGCCGCCAAACGCCCTCTGAGCGGCCTAGGAGCTGCGGGAACCCTCGCGGTGACGTATGAGTCGCTCTGCGGCGCTTGCTACCTAGAGGAGAGCGGTGGGGTGCTCAGCAGTGGGCGCGAAGATCCCATCGACTTTGTCTACGAGGCCGCCCCCGACCCGGACTTCACCTAGCCGCTGCCTCGCGCTGCCTCGCGCTGCTCGCGCTGCTCGCGCTGCTCGCGCTGCCTCGCGCTGCTCGCGCTGCTCGCGCGCTCCTCGCGCTGCTCGCGCGCTCCCACCTCCGCTGAGGGGGCCCGAATGCGCCTCGGCGAGCCCGCGCAACACGCATTCGGGACCCCTCGGCGAAGCGTGGCCCGAGAAACACAAAAGGACCAGGGCCGAAGCCCTGGTCCTTATTAGTGTCGGGGTAACAGGATTTGAACCTGCGACCTCGTCGTCCCGAACGACGCGCGCTACCAAGCTGCGCCATACCCCGATCTATCGGCGGGAGACAGAATCCCTCGCGCGACTCCGTTAAGAATAGCTGATGTCTGACCCTACTAATGTCACGAGAACCGCTTCTGGGGGGCACGCAAACCGAACGGGCGCATAGATCGAGGTGCCAAGCCCTGCCGAAACCTCGAGGTAGGCGCTCCCGAGGGCGTGCCGCCACAGGGAGACGCCGCTAGCCATATCGCGGGGGAGATCACAGTTCGTTACGAGAGCGCCGACGCCGGGCACGCACACCTGGCCGCCGTGAGTATGACCGGCGAAAATGACCTCGGCTCCGTGCGTCACGAACGAGTCGAGAACTCGCTGGTAGGGCGCGTGCGTGACGCCGATGGTCACTGCCTCACGGTCCGCCGGCATTGTGGGCGGAAGCGGCTCAGGATCTGCCTCGCGAAGCTCGTCGAGGGCGCCGGGAATCATGTCAAGGCGATCCCAGCCGCGGTGAGCATCCGCCGTGCCCATGAATTCCAAGGGGGAGTCATTGATGATCATGGAATGCGCGGCGTTATTGAGATCAACCCAGCCGAGGAGCTCGCCAAAGAACGCGTTGAGCGCTTCTGTGTCGAGTTCCGCAGCTTTCTCGGGCCGGTGTGAGGGGCCGGAGAAGTAGGCGAGGGGGTTCTTGCCGGTCGGGCCGAAATAGTCGTTCGAGCCGTGGACAAAGACCCCCGGGATGCCATCGAAGACCTCGAGCGCGCGACGCACGCCGATGAGGCCGTCAACATGGCCGAGGTTGTCGCCCGTATTCACGACGAGGTCGGGGGTGAGCGAGGCCAGGCCACGAACCCAGTCCTGCTTGGCGGTTTGCCACGGGGCCATGTGCAGGTCGCTGATGTGCAGCACCCGGATGGGTGATGCTCCAGCATCCAGCACAGGGAGAACTTCGTGGCGCACGCGGTAGGCGTTGCGTTCGATGAGGGTTCCCCAGGCCAGGGTCGCCGCTCCGGCGGCCGCGACGACCCCGAGAGCGGAACCCACAGACTTGGCGGCGGTGCCCATTAGCAGTTGTACTTTGCCACGGTGAGAGTCACCGCGGTGCTCGGCAGCAGGTCGGCACCGGCGGCGGGGTTCGACGCAATGACCTTGCCGGCCGTGGGGTTGTCCGGCTCGCTCGGGCTGCCCTTGGGGGGCAGCGGCGAGCACGCCTCAGACACGCTTCCCGAGAAGCCGAGAGCCGCTTTCGCCTCGCCAAAGCTGTAGTAGCCTCCGCCGGGCTTTCTGGTCACATCGGGCATCTCAACGCCCCTGCCGTTGCTCGAGTAGACCGTCACGGTGCTTCCCTTGGGGACGGTGTTACCGGCTCCCGGATCCATTGAGGCGACGAGCCCGGTCGATAGCTTCGAATCGACCTCTCCGCCGTAGGCGTAGACGAATCCGAGGCTTTCGATGAGAACCTTGGCCTGCTCCTGCGTCTGCCCAACGACGTTAGGCACCACGGCACCCTGCCCTGCGAGAAGCGAGGAGGGCGGATCTGCGTAGGGGGCGCCGCCGAACTGCGCGTTGAGCGCCTTCATTACGGGCTGGAAGATGCGGTGACGGGCGGTCGCGCCGTTTCCGCCCGGCAACGAGAGCTTGTTGAGGTTCACGTTGCCGACGATGTTGCCGACCCAGATCGCGAGCGCGTTGGTCGACGTGCTGCCGATCATCCACGTGTCCTTTGAGCCGTCTGTGGTTCCGGTCTTACCGGCGATCTGGATGCCGTCACGCGTGTTTGAGGCGGTTCCCGATCCTGCGGTGAGCACACGCTTGAGTGCATAGGCGACGGCACTTGAGACCTCGGGGGTCAGCGCCTGCGAGCACTCGCGTGCCTGGCCTCCGAGCTCGTTGCCGTCGGAATCGACGATGTTGTCGATTGCGGTGGGCTTGCAGTACAGGCCGTTGGCGCCGATCGTGGCGATGGCCGCAGCCATCGACAGCGGGGCGATCTCGTTGGTGCCGAGGATTGAGGCGGGCGAGAATCCGAGCTCAGCACCGTCGGCACGGTGTGAGCCCATCGACTCCGCGGTGTTTCGGATCTCGCACAGGTCGAGCTTTTGCGCCATGGCAACATAGGAGATGTTGTAGGAGTTCGCGGTCGATTGAAGCACTGTTGTGCTTGCTGACCCGCTGCTGCCGCCATAGTTCGGCGGGGTCCATTTGCCAGCAAAGCCGCCGCCGCAGGAGTCGGGGAACGACGACTGGTCGAAGGTGCGCTTGGCCCCGTTGACAACCTCGTTGAGGCCGTGTCCGGACTTGAGCCACGTCGCGAGCGTGAAGATCTTGTACGTCGAGCCCGTCTGGAATCCGCTTGAGCCGCCGTAGGGCTTGTCGGTGTTGTAGTTGACCGCGGTTGCGGCGCTTCCGCCGCCTTCGAGCGTGTTGTTGAAGTATTTGTTCTGCGCCATCACGCGGATGCGGCCGGTGCCGGGCTCCACGACCGAGGCGACGGCACCGAGCTCGAGGCGAGTCTCCTCGGCGGGAGCCTGCGCCTGAATGATCGCTTGCGCGTTCTCCTGCTGGTTGAGCTGGATGCTCGTGTAAACGGAGTAGCCGCCGCGCTTCCAGTTCGTGAGGCGCTCCTCTTCGGATGCCCCGAGAACCTCAAGCTCGGGGATGAGCTTGGTCACGTAGTCGCAAAAGAATGGGGCCGCAGATGCCGCGAGGCAACCATTGCGGGGAGTGCTGTAGGTCACCTCGACGGGCGTCGCTACGGCCTCGTCGTACTGAGCCTGATCGATGTAGCCGAGCTCGAGCATGTTGCCGAGGATCAGGTTGCGGCGGTTTTTGTTGGACTCGAAGTTCTCGGGGTCATTAAGACTGTGCTTCGACGGAGTTTGCACGATCGCGACAAGGCTCGCGGCCTGGGCAACCGTCACATCGGAGGCGGGCACGGAGAAGAACTCCTTGGAAGCCGACTGGATTCCGTAGGTGTTGCCACCGAATCCGGCGATATTGAGGTAAGCGAGAAGGATGTCGTCCTTCTCGTACTTCTTCTCAAGCCCGATCGCGAGCTTCATCTCCTGAAGCTTGCGCTCGATGGACTGCTCGACGGCCTCGGCGTACTTGGCCTTGATGAGGGTCTCGGACGGCTGCGTTAGAGCATCCTGAATCTTGATGTTCTTGACCAGCTGCATGGTCAATGTCGACGCACCACTGCCGATGTCGCCGCCGGCAACGTTGCCGACTGCAGCGCGGACTACCGAAGAAACATCGACGCCGCCGTGCTCATAGAATCGGCGGTCTTCACCGGCGACCGTCGCATCCTTGATGAACTGCGAGACCTGATCCCAGTTAACTTCTTCGCGGTTCTGGTCGTAGATTTCGGCGATGGGGACGGGGGCGCCGTCGCCGCCGAGACCATAGATAACGTTCTTGGTGGACTGCTTTCCGATCTCGAGATAATCGGGAAGGCTGTTGAAGATGTCAATGGAACTCTTCGCGGCCATTCCGGTGACAGCGATGGCGGGAGTGACCAAGGCCGTGACGAGCACGCCGGCAAGGAGGCTGAGTCCGGCAAGCCCTGCGAGGGCACCAACGGCGCCGGAGGGCTTTGTTTTTTGGGCAGACATAGCATCTAGAGTAGGGGATCGAGACTCTCGCCAACCTGAACGGATGCCGACATGCACGCCTGGGAATACCTGACCACGCCGCTGATGATTCATAACACGGCAGCGATCCTCAACAATTGGGGCGCTCAGGGCTGGGAACTCGTGCAGGTCGTGACTGGCCCAGAGGGTGGGCTCGTCGCCTACCTC
Source organism: Homoserinimonas sp. (assembly GCF_056262345.1). NCBI lineage: Bacteria > Bacillati > Actinomycetota > Actinomycetes > Micrococcales > Microbacteriaceae > Homoserinimonas > Homoserinimonas sp. Next base: position 1,286 of record NZ_JBACFR010000070.1, on the reverse strand, counting down.
AAGCGCCCCGTCGCATCTGCAGAGTAGACGCGTTTCGGCGGCTTTGGCCGTGACGGGCGCTGGCCCGTGCTCCGTTATCTAACCCCCTGTTGGAGGATTGCAATGTCCGTAGAAAACCGTCTCGCAGAGCTTGGTATCACCCTTCCAGAGGTTGCGGCCCCCGTCGCGGCCTACGTGCCCGCAGTCGTATCTGGCAATCTCGTGTACACCTCAGGCCAGCTTCCCTTCGTGGCCGGTGCGCTGCCGGCGACGGGCAAGGTCGGTGACGGGCACGGTCTCGTTCCCGCTGCTGATGCCAAGCAGTACGCCCGCCAGTGTGCCCTCAACGCCCTCGCGGCTGCGGCGTCGGTCATCGGCTCGCTCGATCGCGTGACTCGCGTGGTTAAGGTCGTCGGGTTTGTTGCCTCAGATCCGTCCTTCAGTGGCCAGCCCGGTGTGATCAACGGCGCATCCGAGGTGCTCGGCGAGATCTTCGGCGACCTCGGCATCCACGCTCGCAGCGCCGTAGGCGTTGCCGTTCTGCCGCTCGACTCGCCCGTCGAGGTCGAGCTCATCCTCGAGTTCGCCTAGGCGGCGCTGCACCTGCGGGCGAGAGCTGCCCGCAGGTGCTTGGATAGTGTCATGACGGATGCCGACGCCTACATCGAAGATTTCGCCCGCTTTATTCAGGCCTCGCCGTCGAGCTACCACGCTGCAGCAGAGGTCGGACGCCGGCTAGAGGCGGCCGGATTCGATCGCCTGAACGAGGCCGACGCCTGGGCTATGCCCAAGCCCAAGGGGCGCAAGCCGCGCCGCCAGTTCGTGATTCGCGATGGTGCCGTCGTGGCCTGGAATATTCCGGCAGGGGCATCCGGTCTCACCCCGTTCCGAATTCTCGGGTCGCACACCGATTCGCCAGGGTTCAAGCTCAAGCCGAACGGTTCGATCAGCGCGCACGGGTGGCGGCAGGCATCCGTCGAGGTCTATGGCGGTCCGCTCCTGAATTCGTGGCTCGACCGGGAACTCGAACTCGCGGGCCGCATTGTCACGCGTGATGGACGAGAGGTTCTGGCCCGCACGGGGCCCTATCTGCGCATCCCGCAGCTGGCCATTCACCTCGACCGGGAGGCGAATGACGGACTCAAGCTCGACCGGCAGCAACACACGCAGCCCATTTTCGGCACGGCGGGTTCTGATGAGGACTCGATTCTCGCGGTGCTGGCCGACTCTGCAGGTGTGCGGGTCGACGACATTGCCGGGTTCGACATCCTCGCGGCCGACACCGCTGCGCCAGCTCGATTCGGTGC
>NZ_JBACFR010000069.1:0-7804 GCF_056262345.1 Homoserinimonas sp. | reverse complement strand
GGCGGAGAGCGCACCGGAGTTCGTGCAGGCCCGCCACGAAGAGAATGCGGCGTTCATGGCGGTCGGGCATGCCAAGTTCACGCACGGAGTCGGGGTCGTCACCTCGACTCAGGGGCCGGGAGCGGTGCACCTGCTCAACGGCCTCTACGATGCAAAACTCGACCAGGTTCCCGTGGTGGCGATCGTCGGACAGCAAGCGTCGAGCGCTCTCGGCTCCGGATATATGCAGGAGATCAACCTGCCGACCCTCTTTGCCGACGTTGCCTCGTTCGTTCAGCTTGTCTCATCGCCTCAGCAGGTGCCCATGGTCATCGACAGGGCGTTTCGCAGCGCCCTCAGCAGCCGTGGCCCCGCCGTTGTCATCATTCCCAACGACATCCAGGGGGCGGATGCTCCGGATCATGATCAGTCCCATGGCGTCGTGCTCACCTCGGCCGTGTTCGAAACCGGCACCGTCATGCCGTCAGCCTCAAAGCTCGCGGCCGCAGCCGACATTCTTCGGCAGGGCAAGCGCGTCGCAATCCTGATGGGGCAGGGTGCCAAGCGCGCCGAAGCCGACGTGATCGCGGTGGCTGAAAAGCTCGGCGCTGGCATCACCACGAGCCTTCTCGGCAAGCCCTATATCGACGAGTCACTGCCCTTTGCGACAGGCGTTATGGGACATCTCGGAACGACAGCGAGTGCATACCTGCTCAATAACTGTGACACCCTCCTCATCGTCGGTTCGCATGACCCGTGGACAGAGTTCTACCCCGCCCCCGGCCAGGCCCGGGCGGTCCAAATCGACACCAATCCCGCCCACATCGGCGACCGTTACCCCGTCGAGGTGGGGCTTGTCGGCGATGCGGCAGAGACGCTCCGGGCGCTCGTCGAACTGCTGCCCGAAGCATCCGAAACCACATGGAGGGCTGATGTCGAGAACCAGGTGCGCCGCTGGCACAGCATCAGCGAGGCGCGCTCCCGCGTCGCGGCTCGACCGGTGAACCCCGAACTCGTGCTGCGCCGCCTGAGCGAGAGGCTGCCGAGCGACGCCCAGATCGCGCTCGATGTCGGCAGCGTCGTCTATTGGTATGCGCGGCAACTGAGATTGCCACGAGGGGTCCCCGCGCATCTCTCCTCAACTCTGGCGAGCATGGGCTGCGGAATGCCCTATGGCATCGCCGGCAAACTCGCCCGCCCTGAGCGACCGATGATTGTGCTGAGCGGGGACGGTGGTGCCCAGATGACGGGGATCGCCGAGTTGATAACGCTGAGCACCCTGTGGCCGGCCTGGCATGACCCGCGCTTCGTCCTGTGCGTGCTCAACAACCGGGATCTGGCCGAGGTCAGTTGGGAGCAACGCGAGAACGAGGGCGAACCACGGTTTGGCCCGAGCCAGAGAATCCCCGACTTTCGATACTCCGCATACGCCGAGCTTCTCGGCATGAACGGAATCCTCGTCGACCACCCGGAGGCGATCTCCGACGCGTGGGAATCAGCGCTCTCGGCCGATCGCCCCACCGTGATCGAGGTTCTGAGCGACCCCGCGATCCCTCTGCTGCCGCCGTTCCCCGCCGGAGAACAGAAGCTCGCCACGATGCTCGCGGCCCTGCAGCGCGAAGGCCACTCCTCTCAGCACGCCATTGCGCTGCTTCACGAGTATGCGGGCCACGAGCAATCGACGGCGGAATCGACGGAGGGTAGCCTCGACGCATGAACCCTCAGGAGCAGGTCGACCCGTCGCCGCACTCCGGCTCCGCCTCCCGAAGGGTGCTCATCAGCGGCGCCTCGGGCTTCATCGGCTCGGTGCTCACACGCCAGCTTCGCGCCGATGGGCACAGTGTAACCGCGCTCGTGCGGCGGGAGGCGCGCTCACGCTCCGAAGTGAGCTGGGACCCGGCCGCCGGAAGGATTCCCCTCTCGGCGATAGAGAACGCGGACGCCGTCGTAAACCTCTCCGGGGCGTCTCTCTCGCGGCTGCCATGGACCCACAGTTACAAGCGCACGATTCTCACGTCGCGGGTGCAGGCGACGCGCACTATCGCCCTCGCGATCGTCAAAGCAGAGAACCCACCGTCGGCGCTCGTGAGCGGCTCCGCGGTGGGGTTTTATGGCGACAGACCAGGAGAAACACTCACAGAAGAGTCATCGCGCGGCGACGGGTTTCTCAGCAAAGTCGTCGAGCGCTGGGAAGGAGCCGCATCGCCGGCCCTCGCCCGCACGCGCGTGGTTTATGCGCGAACGGGGCTCGTGCTCGGGGACGGCGGAGCGCTGTCGCCGCTGCGACTCCTGACCCGCCTCGGGCTGAGTGGCCCTCTCGGCAGTGGTGACCAATGGTGGCCCTGGATCAGCCTCCACGACGAAGCCGCGGCGATCCGTCATCTCATCGGCTCGTCGCTCAGCGGACCAGTTAACCTCGTGGGCCCGACCCCCGCGACCGCCGACGAGATCGGCCAGGCGCTAGCCGATGCCCTAGGACGGCCGTATTGGCTTCGCGCACCCCGCTGGGCCATCGTCGCGGGTCTCGCCGACGCGGGGCGGGAGCTACTTCTCGCGAGCCAGAAGGTAGAGCCTCGACGGCTGCTCGCCGACGGCTTCGAGTTCCGCCACACGACGGCGCAGCAGGCCATCGTCGCACCCTCGGAGTAGCAGGCGCGCGCCCGCGCTTGGACCCTGGCCGTTGCCAGGGCGCGGGGGTAACGTGCGCACACACATTCGCACGGCCTACCGAAGGAGACGAGCAATGACGGACACCACGACGCCCCTCGCAACCGACGACGACATGAAGGCGATTGCCGCGATCATCAAAGACGCAAAGGTGGCCTTCCTGACCACTATGAGCGAGCATGGCCACCATCACAGCAGGCCGCTGGCAGTGCAGAATGCAGACTTCGCGGGCGACCTGTGGTTCTTTACGCAGGATCCGAGCGACAAGGCCAGCGACATCCGGCGCAATCCACAGGTGAATGCGGCATTCCAGTCGGGAAAAGGTTTTCTCTCGGTCGCCGGGGTGGCAGAGATCGTGCACGATCGAGCACGGGTCGACGAGCTCTGGAATCCCGCCGTCGAAGCCTGGTTTCCCGAAGGCAAGGACGACCCCACGATCGCACTGATCCGCGTGCGGCCGGAATCCGCCGAATACTGGTACTCGGCCGAGCCGGGGGTAATCTCGGCCTTCAAAGTCGTCAAGGCAATGATTACGGGCGACCAGCCCGACGTCGGAGAAAACCGGGCGGTCGAGCTTTAGCTCGCCGCCCGGCGCTCCGGCGTTACTCCGCGGTGACCGGCGCAGCTGTGGTGCGCGGTGCCGCGAGGGCCTCGCCGACAGCCTCGCCCGTCGCCCGCCCCGTCACGATATCGGCGATGTCGATTCCGACGAGTTCTTTGATGAGCTGAGTAGATGTTGCGAGCTGCGATGCTACATTCTCGCCGATCTGACGGGTACCCGAGCCATCGCTCGAGATCACAGTCATGTTGGAGATTGCCGTCAGCGGCTCTGCCGCCGCCCTGACGATCTCGGGCAGGAGCGCGATGAGCTGCTGGCGCAGAAGCTCGGAAGAACGCTCGTCGAGCGCCTCTGCCTGCGCACGCGCCGATTCTGCCTCGGCGTTACCGCGCACCCGGATCGAGTCTGCTTCGGCCTCGCCCTCGGCGCGGAGAGCTGCTGCGGCGGCGATTCGGCGATCACGGTCGGCGTTTGCTGCGGCGACGGATGCGGCGGCGGCAGCCTCGGCGTTCTTCTCGACGGCATAGGCCTCCGCGTCGGCAACGGCGCGAATCTCTGCGTCGAGCTCCTGCTTTCGCAGCCCGACGCGCTTGCCTGCGGTGACCTCCTGCTGCGAGATGACCTCCTGCTGCGAGATCGCCTCGGCCAGCGGGCGGGACGCGTCTGCCTCTGCCCGTGCCTTGTCGGTCTCCTTCTGAATCTCGGCGTTGCGCAGGTCGAGCTTGCGCTGCTGCTCGGCGACGGCCTGTTCCGAGGCAATTCGAGCCTCCTCAGAGGCCTGCCGTGATACCGCTTCTGCGATCTCTGCGACCTGCTTGACGCGAGCGGCCTCGGCACGACCAAGGTCACGGATGTACCCGTGATCGTCGTCAATCTCCTTGATCTGGAGGGTGTCGATCTGAAGGCCCTGCACGTCGAGCGATTCGCGCACCGCCTCGAGAACCTGCCCCTGCAGTGCCTGGCGGTTGGTGATGATCTCGGTGACCGTGAGCTGACCCACGATGGAGCGAACAGAACCGCTCAGAACCTCTTCGGTCGATGCCTCGATCTCCTCTTGCTGGTTGAGGAATCGCTGCGCGGCAGCGCGCACCATCTCTTCTGTGCCGCCCACCTTGACAACGGCGACCGCGTTGACGCGGATCGTGATCGCATCCCGAGTCTGTGCCGTCGCTTGCACGTTGAGCTGTCGGCTGCGCAGGCTCAGCTTGAAGTGAGCCTCGACGATCGGCTTGACGAACACACGCGAACCGAAGACGACGCGCTGGCCGGCATTCTCGAACTCGCCGCTGGCAGCCCTGGCGCCCTTCTGCCGGGAGGTGACAATGATCGCCTCATCTGGTTTGGCAATCTTGATGCCGACGAGGAGCGGGATCACGATGATGATCACGACAACGATCACCGCTCCGGCGATCACGACGGCGGTCAGTGGGCCAAGAAAGTCAAGCATTTATCCCTTTCGGGCACGAACCGGGCGCGGGCGCGGGTCGGCGGTCGGAGCTGATATTCAGGTCATCATGAGCTTGGCAGAGCCCAGAGTCGACCGCCACCACAGTCGCGCAGAACGACGCGGGCTGGGGTAAACTCGACCCCTTGCCGTGGTGGTGCCGCCGACGTTGCCTCTCAGCACGCACAACGCTCGATTACGACGCCGAAAAAGGACCACTGATGACCGCCAGCGCGCCCAGTACACAGCCGGGAACGACAATAGGGCCCGCCGACGCCCGCACCCCTACCCGCAACCGCCTGGTAATCGGGCTGCTGCTGGTGTCGGCCTTTGTCGTGATCTTGAACGAGACGATTATGAGCGTGGCCCAGCCGCGCTTGATGAGCGACCTGGGCATCTCCTACAGCACCGTGCAATGGCTCACCACCGGATTCATGTTGACCATGGCGATCGTCATCCCGATCACGGGATTCCTGCTGGAGCGGCTCTCCACCCGCACGGTCTTTCTCACCGCAATGACCCTGTTCAGCATCGGCACGCTGGTCTGCGCAATCGCGCCAGACTTCTCCCTGCTCCTCGCGGGCCGCATCGTTCAGGCCTGCGGAACCGCCATCATGATGCCGCTTCTGATGACCACGGTCATGACGCTCGTGGCCCCCGAGGCCCGCGGCCGCACGATGGGCAACATCTCCATCGTGATCTCCGTCGCTCCCGCACTCGGGCCGACCATCTCGGGCATCATCCTTAACGCCCTCGACTGGCGCTGGATGTTCTGGTTGGTTCTTCCCATCGCCATCGGATCTCTCATCCTCGGCGCCGCCCGCATCGAGAACGTAACCGAGCCCCGCAAGGTGCCCGTCGATACGCTCTCCGTAATCCTCTCCGCCTTTGGTTTCGGCGGTCTGATCTATGGGCTCAGCAGCCTCGGTGCCGCCGCCTCTGGCTCCGTTGCCGTGCCGGTCTGGGTTCCCCTCGCGGTAGGCGTCGCCGCCCTGGTGCTCTTCGTGCTGCGTCAGCTCATGTTGCAGCGCGGAGATCGGGCCCTGCTCGACCTGCGCGTCTTTCGCTCCGCGCAGTTCAGCATCGCCACCGTCATGATGATGATCAGCATGGTCGCGCTCTTTGGAACGATCATCATGCTGCCCATCTTCATGCAGGATGTTCTCGGCCTTGAGCCCGTGATGGCAGGCCTCATGCTGCTGCCCGGCGGACTCCTTTCGGGCATCCTCGCCCCGTTCGTCGGTCGCCTCTTTGACCGGGTCGGGCCGACGCCGCTCGTGGTACCCGGCGCGATTATCGTGAGCCTCGCATTTTGGTGGCTCTCGTCACTGGGCGAAGGATCGTCGTCCGCGGGAGTCCTCGTCGGGCACATCGGTCTCAGCACGGGCCTCGCGCTGCTCTTCACCCCCCTATTCACCTCTGCTCTCGGCTCGCTCACCCCGTCCCTGTATTCGCACGGAAGCGCCATTATCGGCACGGTGCAGCAGGTGGCGGGAGCCGCGGGAACCGCGCTCTTCATTACCCTCTTGACGGTGCGCTCCGTCGCGCTTGAGGCCGACGGGGCTTCTGCGGTCGCGGCAACAGCCGGAGGCATTCAGACCGCGTTCATGTGGGGTGCGATCGTCTCCATTTTTGCGATCGTGGCCGCATTCTTTGTGCGCCGCCCTCGCGATATTCCCTCCGACCTGCCGGTCGGTCACTAGACACCGCTCACGGATGCCGCGGGATATCCTCGACGAATGACCGAACCGCTCCCCCGACGCCCCGGCGTTCTCGCAGGGCTGGTCGAAGGTTTGCGCCTTCTGCTGAGGGGGTTTCGCGTGTGGGGAACCCGGCCGCGCCTCATGCTCCTCGGCCTGATTCCCGGCCTGATCACGCTCGCGATCTTCATCGTTGTCGAGGTGTTTCTCTTTGCCTCGGTTGGTGCGATCTCTGAGTGGTTGACCCCGTTTGCCGATACCTGGGACGAGGGGTGGCGCGTCACTCTTCGCGTGGCCGTCGCAGTCGGATTGATCGCAGGATCCGCGCTGATCTTGGCGTATACCTTCGCGGTGCTGACCCTGACCATCGGGCAGCCGTTCTTCGAACGCATTTCGCTCGCGGTGGACGACGAGCTCGGGGGCGTGGTCGAAGCGCCGCCCGTGCCTCTCTGGCGGTCAATCGTGCGAGGCATCGGCGAGGCCATTGCGATCCTGGCCATCACCGTACTCACGGGAGTCGGGCTGTTCTTCGTGGGATTGGTGCCTGTTGTCGGCGCGGTAATCTCGGCCTGCATCGGTGCGTTCGTCGGCGGGTGGTTTCTCGCCCTCGAGATCACCGCTGTGCCGTTTCAGCGCCGCGGACTGAGCCTCTCCCAACGCCGCGCCCTTCTCGGTTCCCGGCGCAGTGTGACGTTGGGCTTTGGGGTGTCAGTCTTTCTTCTGTTCCTGGTTCCCCTCGGCGCCGTGCTGGCGATGCCCGCCGCCGTGGCGGGGGGCACCATTCTGGCGCGTCGCACTCTCGGCGAGCCGACGCCACCGTCGGCCCGCTAGTCGCGCTCTAGATCACCGGATCTGCTTCGCCGAGGGCCCGTTCAAGGCGCTCGACCTTGCCAACGAGTTCGCCCGTGTAGCCCGGTCGGATATCGGCCTTGAGCACCAAGGAGACGCGAGATCCATAGGCGGCAACGGCCTCCGTCGCGGCCTTCACGACGGCGAATACCTCGTCCCACTCGCCCTCGATCTCGGTGAACATCGACGACGTGTGATTAGGCAGGCCCGATTCGCGCACGATTCGAACGGCCGCGGCAACGGCGTCATGCACCGACCCATCGGCTCGACCTGTTCCGCTGGGAGCAACTGAGAATGCGACGATCATGTGCCCAGTGTATGACCGCATCCTGCACCTGTTTCAAGCCCCGGTACCCTGGATATCAGCTCTCAGAAAGGTGCCGGATGTCACTCTCCAAGCGAACGATCTCGGTTATTGTCGGCTGCGCCATCGTCGTAGCGCTCGGAGTGACGGCGGTGGTTGCAGGCCCTGCGATCTATCGGGACCTCATCGTTGGCCCTGCCGATGATGCGCCGTCGCTTGCAGCGGAGTCACTGGCACCGGGAACGATCGACGAGGATGCTCTGGCTGGCCAATGGACCGTAGCGGACGGGTCGTTCGCTGGC
>NZ_JBACFR010000068.1:0-13480 GCF_056262345.1 Homoserinimonas sp. | reverse complement strand
TCGGCGATTCCTAACCCGTGAAGCTTGTCTTCGATTGCCGTTATACGCGGTTCGAGCGTCATGACGGAATCAGTCGTTACACGGCAGAACTCGTAACCGAGCTTGCCAAGCTCGCCGATGTGACGATGCTCATCAGCGACCGGCGCCAGCTCGCGATGCTGCCAGACTTGCCGTGGATTATGGGAGTCACGCCAACGAGCCTTCGCGAGCCGTGGGTCTCCCTCACGGTCAACAAGGTCAGGCCAGACGTTGTCTTCAGCCCGATGCAGACCATGGGTTCGGTCGGCCGCAAGTATCCCCTCATCCTCACCTTGCACGACCTGATCTACTACCGCAGCCCCACACCGCCCCGCGACTTCTCCTGGGCAGTGCGCGCCGGATGGCGGGTCTACCACCTGAGCTATCTGCCCATCCGGATGCTGCTTCGCCGGGCGGATGCAGTGGTCACCGGTTCCTTCACCACGCGTGACGAGATCTATGAGGCAAAACTCACCGACCGGGATCTCACGGTCGTGCGCAGCGCCGTTCGCCCGCCAGCGGAGCCGCCCCGCCGCAAGCAGCCCACCGGTCGGGAACTCGTCTACATGGGCTCGTTCATGCCGTATAAGAATGTGGAAACGATAGCGCGCGCCCTGCACGAACTCCCCGGGTACACGCTGCACCTCTTGAGCAGGGGAAGCGACAATGATCGCGCGCGACTCACGAGCATCGCCCCAACCGACTCCCTCGTTTTTCACGGCGGCGTCAGCGACGCTGAGTACATCGCAGCACTGAGCTCGGCGACCGCCCTCGTTTCCGCCTCGCGCGACGAGGGGTTCGGAATCCCTCTCGTGGAGGCTCAGGCAGCGGGAACCCCCATTGTGGTCAGTGACATCCCGGTGTTTCACGAGGTCGGCGGAAACGCTGCCCTGTTTTTCGATCCAGATGACCCCTCGGCGTTGGCCGCCGCAATTCTGAAGCTCGAAGAGCCGGGGGAGTGGATCAAGCGATCCGAACTCGGAGTCGCCCACGCGGCACACTTCAGTTGGCAGGAATCGGCACGGCGACTCTATGAACTCGCTCGAAGCCTCACGGAAGACATCGCTCCGTTGGCGGATGTTCCCGTCACGGGCGCCTCTACCGCAGAGAATCCCACCACCGGCAGGTCTACGGCGACTCCTCGCGACGCTCGACCGCATTCTGGCGCCTAATATCTGACTTTTTACGACCAGCGAACGACACATCGTCGAAGCCGACGAGGGTCAATCCGCCGTCGTCGTAGCGCAACGTGTGAATGGAGCCGTTGGTTATCGGCTCGGTATGATGCAGACCGCCCTCGGGCTGCAGCGCCATGAGGACTGAGCGGATGAGCCCACCGTGGGTCACGGCGAGAACGCTGCCGTCGCTGAACTCCTCGCCCAGAGCAATCAGCGCGGGGATCGCACGACCGACAACCTCGAACCGAGACTCTCTGCCCGGAACAGCGGCCTCTTCGGGAAAGCGAGCGTCGAGCTCGGTGCGGGTCAGGCCCTCGGCTTGCCCGTAGTTGCGCTCCACAAGCTCGGGAATCACGATCGGCTTAGCCAGTCCGAGTTCGTGAGCGATGATCTGGGCCGTCTCTCGCGCACGGCTCAGGGGGCTTGCGACAATGTGGTCCCACTGGTGCCCCGCAAGCTGCGCGGCGGCACGAAGTGCTTGGCGACGCCCTGTTTCGTTGAGAGGGATGTCGGATCGGCCCTGGATGCGACGGGCCTTATTCCAGTCGGTTTCGCCATGCCGAATGAGGTAGAGGGAGGTCATGACACCAGCCGTCTGGTGAGCTCTTCGAGGGTGTCGGTCGTGCCCGCATCGATTTTGAGGGTTGCCCTCGTATCGCCTTTAGTGACCCCGCGATTGACGATGACAACTGGGGACTTGCCTCGGAGAGCGACCTCCAGCAGCCTGATGCCGGAATTAACTACGAGAGACGAGCCGGCGATGAGCAGGGCGTCGGCGGAGCGGACCAACGCTCGGGCCTCGGCGAATCGCTCGACCGGAACGAACTCGCCGAAGAACACCACATCAGGCTTGAGCATGCCGCCGCAAACAGTGCAGGTGGGGACGACAAAGTCGTGGAGTGCCTGGGGCGTTGCATCGCCGTCAGGGCCCAGCGCACCCGCGTCCACCGACGTGAGCCAGGGGTTCGCAGCCTCAAGAGACTCTGCGACGGCAGACCGAGCAAAGTACTGCCCACAGTCGAGGCAGCGAACCCGATCCATCGAGCCATGCAGGTCGACAACTTTGGTGGACCCGGCGGCAACGTGGAGCCCGTCCACGTTCTGCGTCACGACCCCGTTGGTGATTCCGTGTTCTTCAAGCGTTGCCAAGGCACGGTGCCCACCGTTCGGCCGGGCCGCCGAAAACGCCCGCCACCCTAGATGGCTGCCCGCCCAATACCGCTTGCGATACTCAGCGCTTTCGAGAAACTGCGAATACGTCATGGGAGTGCGGGCAGGCGCACCCTCGCCCCGGTAGTCAGGAATACCGGAGTCGGTGCTCATACCAGCGCCCGTGAGCACGGCCAGTGTGCCGCCGCGCACGATCGAGACGAAAGCATCCATGGCTTCAGGGGTCGGAGCACCGGATGCGGTGGTCACCGCGACGTTCTCCGGCATGGGATCTCCTTGCGTTTCAACAGGTCCGCCGCCGTGCGCTGCAGCCTTCTCACACTTTAACGGTTGCGGGTATCGGATATGTTCCTCGGGTGCCCTTCACAGCATCCTGGGCGCGGAGGAGACGAACGATGCCCGTAATTCGCGTGAATGACCTCACTGCCCCGGGGCTCGACGATTACGCACGGCTCACCGATGTCGTGCTGAGGCGGCTTTCGGAACCCGCTGGCGGGCTCTATATCGCCGAGTCGTCAAAGGTGATCCAGAGGGCCATCGCGGCGGGCCATCGACCCCGGTCGTTCCTGGTGCTCGAGAAATGGCTGCCCGAGGTTGAGCACCTGGCCGAGCAGTTCGATGTTCCCGTGTTCGTGGGCGACGATGACGTGCTCAGCTCTCTCACGGGGTTCAGCCTGCATCGCGGAGCGCTCGCATCGATGCATCGACCGGCGCTTGTGCCCGTCGACGAGTTGATCGCCGACGCCCACCGGGTGGTCGTTCTTGAGGATCTCGCCGATCACACGAATGTTGGTGCCATCTTTCGGGCGGTTGCCGGCCTGGGCGCCGACGCGGTGCTGATCACACCTCGGTGCGCTGACCCGTTCTATCGCCGCAGCGTTCGCGTGAGCATGGGAGCTGTGCTTCAGGTGCCATGGACCCGCCTGCCTGAGTGGCCGGAGGCGCGACAGATGCTCTCGGCTCGCGGGTTCCACATTGCCGCCCTCGCTCTCGAAGACGGTGCGGTGCCGCTTGACGAGTTTTCGGCTGCCGTTCCCGAGCGCCTTGCGATCGTGATGGGCTCTGAGGGCGATGGCCTGAGTCGGGCGGCGATCGCCGCCGCAGACACCGTCGTCACAATTCCGATGTCACGAGGCGTCGATTCCCTTAACGTGGCGGCAGCTAGTGCGGTAGCGCTGTGGGAGCTGCGGCCGCGCCGCACATCCTCGCCTCCCGCCGCCTCCTAGAATCGACCGTGTGCCCGTAACATCCCACACCTACCGACGACGCAGACTGGCCGTATTCGGGGGTGCCGCGGTTCTGCTCATCGCTGGTGCATACCTCCCCATGACGTTGTTGGCACCACTGTCGCCTACGGCCGCAGTCGTGATCGAGACGGATGTTCCCGTGGTTCCCTCAGCGGAACTTGCCTGGCCGCAGAGCACGGCGGTGGGCGTCGCAGCTCTGGGATATCCGGGCATGCTCGCGTCGGCGGGTTCCACCGAGGCGCTGCCCATGGCGAGCCTGACCAAGGTTGTCGGCGCCTTGACGATTCTCGATGCGCGCCCGCTTGAACTCGGCCAGAGTGGCCCGGACATCACGTTCACCAAGCAGGATGCCGCGCTCTACGGCAGTTACCAGGCAATGCAGGCGACCGTAAAACCGGTGAGGAGCGGTCTGGTTCTGACGCAGTACGAGACCCTTCAGGCGAGCCTCATTCCGTCTGCGGCTAACTACGCCACCTCGCTTGCCATCTGGGCCTTCGGCTCAGAGAAAGCGTTTGTCGACGCCGCAGGGGAGTGGCTCACCGAAAACGGGCTGGACGAGACCACGGTGACCGAACCGACGGGACTAGACCCGCGCAATACGAGCACGGTTGCCGACCTGGTGGAGCTCGGCCGCATCGCGCTTTCTCACCCCGTGATCGCCGAAATCGTCTCGACCCCCGCAGTAACCCTGCCGACGGCCGGCCTCCTCGAGAACTCCAACAAGATTCTCGGCTCCCTTGGCATTGACGGCATCAAGACCGGCACCCTCCCCGAGGCCGGAGCCTGCCTGCTTTTCTCCTCCGACTTCGTGGTGGGCGACGCGACAATCACGATCATCGGTGTGGCGCTCGGCGGCTCACTCCACTCCGTGCAGAACCCGCAGATCATGGAGCTCGTCCGCACTGTGCAGGCTGGGTTCACCGAGATAACTCTCGCCACAGAAGGGGACGAGTTCGCCCACTACGGCACAGAGTGGGGAGATAGCGCGACGGCCGTCGCAGCGTCGACCGCCACAGCTGTCGTGTGGGCGGGGACTCCCATCTCCTTCAGCGTCGAGGCTGATTCGGTGACCACTGCCGACGACGCGTCCTCCGTTGGCACGGTCACCTTCACGGTCGGCTCTCAGGTGATCAAGGTGCCCCTGGTTCTTGAGGGCGATCTCGAGGATCCCGGGGCAGCGTGGCGTCTCGGAAACCCGGCACTGGTCTTTTCATAGGCCGCTATATGCTTCACATAGCATATATAAGTCTGGGAATATGCCGGAAGTGCGTGGCTAACGATGTTTCGTCCAGTCGACTGCCGTAGTGTCTCCTCTATCCGTTGCAGCATTCGCTTCATCTCCAACCGACTGGGAAGTCACCAGAATCGAGGAAAGAGTGGACGAATCGTCCGTAGCGCAGCCCGTCGTAACCTTCACCCGCACTCGGCCCGGTGGGGATCGCAAGAGCCCGACGACTGAATACTCATCGCTTCTGAACACCGTGCGCGATGCTGGCCTTCTCCGCCGCCGCACAGGCTTCTACTACGCGATGTTCGCCGGAATCACCCTGGCTCTCGGCGGAGTAATCACCGGCTTCATCCTGCTGGGGGACAGCTGGTTCCAGCTGCTCATGGCCGCCGCGCTCGGCATCATCCTCACGCAGTACGCATTCTTGGCCCACGAAGCCTCGCACCGCCAGATCTTTACCTCCGGCAAGGTCAACGACATGGTTGGCCGCACGCTCGCTAACGCGTTCGTGGGAATCAGCTACCAGTGGTGGATGACCAAGCACTCCCGCCACCACGCGAACCCCAACGTCGTGGGCAAAGACCCCGACATCGAGCCGGACTTCATCGTCTTCCAAGAGGCCGACGCAGCAAAGACCAAGGGCCTCTACGCCTGGCTGCTCAAGCGCCAGGGCTACCTGTTCTTCCCCGCTCTCATGCTCGAGGGCATCAACCTGCACATCCACGGCTTTACGACCGTTTTCGGTCGCGCCAAGGTGCAGGAGCGCTGGGTCGAGATCGTCATGCTCACGACCCGCATGGCCGCATACCTCACGGTCGTCTTCCTCTTCTTGCCGCTCGGAATGGCTTTCGCCTTCATCGGTGTGCAGATGGCTGTGTTCGGCGTGTACATGGGTGCATCATTCGCCCCTAACCACAAGGGCATGCCAGTTCTGCCCCACGACAGCAAGGTCGACTTTCTGCGTCGCCAGGTGCTCACGTCTCGCAACATCAAGGGCGGCTGGTTCATGGACACGTTCATGGGCGGGCTCAACTACCAGATCGAGCACCACCTGTTCCCGAACATGCCTCGCCCCGCCCTCCGCAAGGCGAACGAGATCGCCAAGGAATACTGTGCAACGCACAACATTCCCTTCACCGAGACGACGCTGATCCAGTCGTACAAGATCGTGATCGAGTACCTGAACAAGGTGGGGCTTGCCTCGGGCGGCGACCCGTTCGATTGCCCGGCTGCCGCGCAGTTCGGCCGCTAGTACGCAGCGCTCTGAGCGCCCCAGTATCGACGCTAAGCGTCGAAGCCGGGGCGCTTTGCTGTTATGCCGTCACCGGATGACTGGTGGCGGATGCGCCGCACCACCCAGGGCACAAAGTACTCACGCGCCCAGACGATGTCATCTGCTCGCGCCGTGCGCCACGGCCGTACCGGGAGCGGTTCAGCCGCGAACGGTTCCAATTCGTGAGGCACTCCGAGGGCATCAAGCATGGCCATCGCGATGGCCTGGTGCCCGACGGGGGAGAAGTGCAGGCGGTCAGCATCCCACATGCGGGGGTCCCGAAGCTCACGGAGTGCCCACATGTCGACGACAACAGCGTCGTGCCGGTGGGCAACGGCGCGAACGTTCTCGTTGAAGATGGCCACCTTTCCCCTGATGCGCTTCATAACAGGGGTCATACCAATGTCTGGTCCCGTGAACAGGACGATCGCTGCCCCGTCGCGGCGCAGGCGTCCCACGGCAAGCTCAAGCCGCGCCGCCACCTCGTCGGGGTCGGTGTTGGGGCGGATGATGTCGTTGCCGCCGGCGGAGAGCGAGATGAGATCTGGCTTCAATTCGAGTGCCGGTTCGACCTGCTCGTCGACGATCTGCTGAAGCAGACGCCCCCGAATGGCAAGGTTTGCATAGGAGAAGTTCTCGGTTCCGAGCGCCAGGGTCTCGGCAACTCGATCGGCCCAACCCCGGTTGCCTCCCGGGCTTCGGGGCTCCGGATCCCCTATTCCCTCGGTAAAAGAGTCGCCGAGTGCGACGTATCGAGTCCACGGATGCTGAGGGGTCATCTCCCCATGCTGCATCACTAGGCTGCGCATGCGCAAAGCGCTCTATACCCCCGAACTCAGCAAATTTCCAGCTTGTCTCGTTCTTGCCAGAGTGGAACCATGACCCGCGTGCCAAAAACAGAAGGCACCAGATTGGGAGTGAATTCATCATGGGAATCATCGCGTGGATAGTTCTAGGGCTCATCGCTGGCGCCATCGCGAAGGCGATCCTGCCAGGCAACCAGGGCGGCGGATGGGGAATGACCCTTATTCTCGGCGTCGTCGGAGCACTCCTGGGCGGATGGATCGGTAGCGCCCTCTTTGGAATCGGACTGGAGAACTTCTTGTCGATTCAGACGTGGCTCGTTGCCATCGTCGGTTCCATTGTCGTTCTGTTGATCTGGGGACTTGTCACGCGCGGTCGACGCGCCTGACCTTTTAGGGCGACACGCCCGCCCCAGCAGACTGCGAAACGCCGTCGCGACCCGCTCATGCGGGGCGCGGCGGCGTTCGTGTCGCTGGCACCGTCTGACGCTGCGGCTACCATTGAGCTAGTGAACATGACGCCGCCCTCCGACCGCCCCAGCGGCGCACGACAGGTGGGCACATCGGCGGCAGAGCACCTCTCGCCCGCGTTCCCTGAGCGCGCAGTTCGAGGCACAGCGAGCAAGCTTCGCGCCTGGCAGCAGGAGGCCCTCGACCTCTATTTGAGCAAGTCCCCTCGCGACTTTCTCGCCGCCGCGACCCCCGGCGCAGGCAAGACAACCTTCGCCCTCCGCATTGCCACCGAGCTGCTCGCCAGCGGCACGATCAACCGCATCACGATCGTCGCCCCAACGGAGCATCTCAAGAGCCAGTGGGCCGATGCTGCTCATCGCGTCGGCATCCGCATCGATCCGAACTTTCGCAACGCCGATGGCCGTGCAGGGCGCCACTATCACGGTGTGGTCGTCACCTATGCGCAGGTAGCCACTCGAGCCGCGTTGCACCGTTCAATGACCGAGAGCGGCCGCTCCCTCGTGATCCTCGACGAGGTACACCACGGTGGAGATGCCCTGAGCTGGGGCGATGCTATCCGCGAAGCGTTCGAACCAGCGACCCGCCGCCTGTCGCTCACGGGTACTCCGTTCCGCTCGGACACCTCTCCCATCCCCTTCGTGGAGTATCTGCCCGACGAGAAGGGCATCCGCACCTCCCGAGCGGACTACAGCTACGGCTACGGCCGTGCCCTGGCCGACGGTGTCGTAAGGCCCGTTATCTTTTTGTCCTACGCCGGCAGGATGCGATGGCGCACCCGATCTGGTGACGAGATGGAGGCAAATCTCGGCGCGGGCGACACCAAAGACATCACGGCCGGAGCCTGGCGGACCGCGCTCAACCCTGAGGGAGACTGGATTCCGTCGGTTCTGACCGCTGCCAATAGGCGCCTCACCGAGGTGCGCAACCACGTTCCCGACGCCGGTGGCCTCGTTATTGCCACCGACCACTTTGCCGCACGGGCCTATGCCGACATCCTGCTCAAGATCACGGGCGAGCAGCCCACCGTCGTGCTCTCCGACGAGAAAGAGGCGAACGACCGTATCGCCCAGTTCTCTGCCGGGACGTCACGGTGGATGGTGGCGGTGCGCATGGTGTCTGAGGGCGTCGATGTGCCGCGACTCGGCGTGGGCGTCTATGCAACCTCAGCGTCGACCCCACTGTTTTTTGCCCAGGCCATCGGTCGTTTCGTGCGCACGCGTCGCCGAGGCGAGACGGCCTCGATCTTTTTGCCAACGGTGCCCGCCCTGATGGCGCTCGCCCAGACGATGGAACTGGAACGCGACCACGCGCTCGACCGCGAAGATCGCGAGGGCCTCGAAGAGATCCTGCTCGACGACGACGCCCTGGGGGACGCCAACCGCACCGAGGCCGCCTCAGCGGATGCGGACCTTTTCGATTTCAAAGCTCTCGCCTCTGACGCGTCGTTCGATCGCGTGCTCTACGACGGAGGCGAGTTCGGCTTTGCCGCCGAAGTCGGGAGCCTCGAAGAGCTCGATTTCCTCGGCCTGCCCGGACTACTCGAGCCCGATCAGGTGCGTGAGCTTCTCCAAGCGCGACAGGCCAAGCAATCCCGCCGTACCGAGGGGCGCAAGCGCGTTGCCGAGGCCCTGGGCGGCGAGCTGCACGAGGCCCAGGCTCTGCATCGGACACTCAAGGAGCAGCGAAAGCTTCTCAACACGCTCGTTGGTATGCGCGCCCGCAGAACGGGAGAAGCCCACGCGTCTATTCACGCTGAGCTTCGCCGCATGGTGGGGGGGCCACCCGTTCCCCAGGCTAGTGTTGCCCAGCTGCAGGCTCGCATCGATCTATTGCGCAAAATCGCAACGTCGTCCCACTGAGTGAGGCGAGACTGATCTTCTCTTAGGCGGGGAGGTCGTCTTCGAGTGCCGACAGCTCGGACTCGGCCCGGGCATCTGCGATGGGCCCCAGGAGCGTTTCAACGGCGAGGAACACCTGCTCGGCTTCTCCCGTCCTGGCCGTGGCCCGGGCGCGCTCTGACGGCACGTGGAGCAGCACGCCGATGAGGTGGCGCATATCGGCTTCGGCCGACTCGCTCCAGGTTCCTCGGCGCCGCGTTCTCTCGATCTCTCTCTCGAGAATCTCAAATGCCGCGCCTCTCAGCGCTGAAATTGCGGGGGCGGCGCGTCGTTCGGCTTCCAAAGCCCTGAATTCCGCAGCAGCGTCGAGCACCATCTCGTGGGCGTCGCTTGTGGCGGTGAGCTCTTCGAGAGGCGCATGAAGGCGGATCGTCTCCAGATCAAGAAGCTCGACCCCGAGAATTTCTGCAACGGCCGGGTCAACATTGCGGGGGAGACCTAGGTCAACGATCAAGCGGCGGCTGCCGGCCGTGAGCAGATCTGCCGTGACAACCGGGGTCGGTTGGCTGGTGCACGTGACGACAACAGTCGCGGCGGCCAGCGCCGTGGAGAGTTCGTTAGTGGCAACGAGGCCGAGGCGCGTTGCAAATCGGGCCGCTCGCCCCGAAGGAGAGAAGACCGTGATGTCGCGAACGCCGCGATCACGAAGGGCAGCAACCGTTGTTGCCGCGTAGGCTCCCGTTCCGATCAGAAGTACGGGAGTCGCCGACCAGTCCGAGATTCGACTTGAGGCCAGCTGAAGGGCAAGCTTGACCACCGAGCGCCCGGCATAACCGATGGCGGTGCGAGATTTGACTCCGCGCGATGTGGTCGACGCCCGCTGAAAAAGGCGTTCAAGGCTGGATGTTGCGATGCCCTGGGTGCGAGCGTCAACGAGCGACCGACGCACTTGACCCGAGATTTCATCTTCGCCGATGACGACTGACTTGAGACCGGACGAGACGGCGAAGAGGTGCTGAACTACGTCGTCGCCGCCGAATGACTCGATGGAGCGTTCAAGGACCGCGACAGGAATCTCCATCGACTCAGCAATGCTGTCGACGACGTGTCTCGCCGTCTCAGGGAGATTGGCCA
The DNA here is from genome assembly GCF_056262345.1 of Homoserinimonas sp. NCBI lineage: Bacteria > Bacillati > Actinomycetota > Actinomycetes > Micrococcales > Microbacteriaceae > Homoserinimonas > Homoserinimonas sp. The sequence goes on along the minus strand of NZ_JBACFR010000068.1, from coordinate 3,117 downwards.
TAGCTACATCGTCAACATCGAGGTACGCCTCGAACCGATTGCAGGTGGCAACCACCACAGCTCCGCTGACGCTGTCGTTGTCGGCAACGATGCGTTCACCGATGCCTGAACCGCCCGCCGACAGTTTTTCCAAGACGTCGAAACTCGCACTCTTGTGGTTGGCGGAGAGACAGAGAAGCACGAAAACAATAGTACTCGCCTTAGTGACAGACTTGCCGGGTGACCCTTTCTGCCGATCATCCCCTGAGCGACGGCCGCACCGCTGGTTCCGCTCTCATCCGTAACTACCGCGGGGAGCGCACTGCACCCCTTCCCGTCTGGTTCATGCGCCAGGCCGGGAGATCCCTCCCTGAATACCGCGAGTTGCGGGCCGGGGGCAACATGCTTGAGGCCTGTCTCACGCCGGGCCTGGCCAGCGAAATCACCCTGCAGCCCGTGCGTCGCCACGGCGTCGACGCCGCGATCTTTTTTAGCGACATCGTGATCCCGCTGCGTCTCGCCGGCGTTGGCGTCGAGATCGTCGCCGGGCGCGGTCCGGTGCTGGACCACCCCGTTCGCACTGCGGCAGATGTCGCCGCGCTGCCAGACCTCGACCCCGACTCGCTCGCCCCGATTACCGAGGCCGTCGCCCTCACGGTCTCCGAGCTTGGATCGACGCCGCTCATCGGCTTTGCCGGCGCTCCCTTTACCCTGGCCTCGTACCTTGTCGAGGGTGGTCCGTCGCGAGAGCAGCTTCGTACCCGCGCCCTCATGCACTCTGAGCCCCAGGTGTGGGCGGATCTGCTCACCTGGACTGCTGATGTGACGGGCGCATTCCTCCGAGCGCAGGTGCTCGCGGGCGCGAGCGCTGCACAGCTCTTCGACTCGTGGGCTGGCTCCCTCTCGCTTGCTGACTACGAGCAGCGCGTCGCCCAGCACTCCCGTCGCGCGCTCTCCCACATCGCTGACCTCGACGTGCCGAAAGTGCATTTCGGAGTCGGAACTGGTGAGCTCCTCGTCGCGATGCGTGATGTCGGTGCGGATGTTGTCGGTGTCGATCACAGAATCCCTCTCGACGAGGCCAACCGTCGCCTGGGGGGCTCGACTCCTGTGCAGGGCAACATCGACCCGGCCCTGCTTGAGGCTCCCTGGCCGATTCTCGAGGCCCATGTCCGCGATGTACTCGCCCGCGGAGCATCCGCCCCCTCGCATGTTGTGAATCTCGGTCACGGAGTTCCCCCCGAAACCGATCCCACCGTGCTGACGAGGCTCGTGGAGTTTGTGCACGAGGCATCCGCAGACGACGCTCATCAGGTGGGCGCGAATGCGTGATGACGATGCGCCAGACGACACCGACGCTGCGACCGAACCAGCTCCGGCCGCCGAGCATGCGTCGCCGCCCGTTGACGTCGTTGTGGTTGGCGGCGGAGTCGCCGGTCTGGTCGCCGCCAGGGAACTGATCCTCGCGGGCCTCAGCGTGACACTGGTCGAAGCGACGGGTCGTCTCGGCGGCCGGGTCGGCTCGCACCAGGTCGCCGGGCTCACCCTCGATTCGGGCGCCGAGAGCTTTGCCACCCGCGGCGGGAGCGTTGCGGCCTACATCACCAAGCTCGGGCTGGGCGAAGACATCGTGACGCCCAATCCTGCAGGAGCGTGGCTGCAGCGCGATGACACCACAGCGCTACCGCTGCCCAAGGCTGGGGTGCTAGGAATCCCTTCGGTTCCGCTCGCGGCCGATGTGATTAACGTGGTCGGATTCTCTGCGGCCCTGCGCGCCCAACTCGATTCGCTGTTGCCCGGCGTAATCGGGTCCCGCGCCACGACGCTAGGGGAGCTCGTGCGCAAGCGCATGGGTTCCCGCGTCGTCGAACGACTCGTTGCCCCCGTCACGATGGGCGTGCACTCACGCCATCCCGACGAGCTGCCTCTCGACAGGGTCGCTCCCGGGCTAATAACGGGGCTCAAGCAGGAGGAGTCACTCGCTGCTGCGGTGCGCGCCATGCGATCGGCTTCTGCCGCAGGAACACAGGTGGCGGGCATCCGAGGCGGAATCTCACGCATCGTCACCGCACTCGAGGCGGCACTAGAGCGGTTTGGCGTAACGGTGCTGCTATCCACTCCCGTCGACTCGATCGACGATGAAGGGGTAGTTCTCTCTGACGGTCGGCGCATCGACGCGCGTCACGTGGTCCTCGCCGCCCCCGATGCGCACCTCACTAGCCGCGCGCCAGCGGCGACCGTCGCGACCCCCGAAGACATCGTCTTGGCGACCCTCGTGGTGCGGTCAGCGGCTCTGGATGCCGCACCGCGTGGCACGGGCGTACTCGTCGCTCGGGCCGCCACATCTGTCACGGCGAAGGCCCTCACGCACGCGACCGCCAAGTGGGCCTGGCTCGCCGAATCCGCCCAAGACGCCCAGGGCCACCGCCATGTGTTGCGGCTGTCCTATAGCGCGGCTCGACTGCGCGATGCGCCGGCGTCCGACCTTCGTGAAACCGCACGCGGCGATGCGGCGCGGCTGCTCGGAGTGCCTATAACACCAGAGCAGGTGCTGGGGTTTGCCCGCATCGAATGGCCGGGTGTCGTGCCCGATGAACGGCCCGCCCCTGCCGGCATCACAACCATCGGCGAATCCGTTGCCGGAACCGGCCTGGCGGCCGTCATCGCGCAGGCACGCTCGGCCAGCGCGCAAGTCATCGAGGATTTCCATTCCCAGGCAACGGCGGGGGATGATTGATCCATGACTTTCACGCCGCCGGAACCGATCGTTACGCCCGTTGCTGGGGAGACTGAATACACCCTGTGGGCCGTGCTTCGCCGGGACCCCGCGAACCCTGTTGAGTCGACGGATTCTGCGGAACTCGCCGCGACCGTCGATCGCGTGCAGCAGGCCGGCGTGACGGTTCGTGGGTTCTACGATGTCTCGTCGATCCGCGCCGATTCCGATCTCATGATCTGGTTGCACGGCACCTCTCCCGAGGCTATTCAGGCCGCGCTTCGTGACCTGCGGCGCACGAGCATCCTGAGCCCGCTTCTGCCCACATGGAACACGATGGGCGTGCACCGCGACGCCGAGTTCAACACCAAGCACATTCCCGCTTTTATGCGCGGCAAGGAGCCTGCTGATTGGCTCACCGT
>NZ_JBACFR010000067.1:0-12009 GCF_056262345.1 Homoserinimonas sp. | reverse complement strand
AGCTCGTCACGAACGCCGTCGAACACGGGCTTGCGGACCGGGAGGGAACCGTCGACATCGTCGTCGAACGCACCGACGACCAGCTCAAGGTCGAGGTGCGCGACAACGGTGGCGGACTGCCAGAGGGACGCGTCGGGGCGGGGCTGGGCACCCAAATCGTGCGCACCCTGATTCAGGGCGAGCTGAGCGGAACGATCGACTGGCACACCGTGACCGGCAGCGGCACCGAGGTGACCATCGAGATTCCGCTGACCTGGATCGACCGGGACTAAGGCGGGCGCCTGCACGGTCGCTTGAGGGGCTGCTGCCCTTCGCATTCGGCGCTGCTGCAGACGCAAAAATGCCCGGCAGTTCTCCGCAAGGAGAACCGCCGGGCATTTGTTGGTTCTAGGCGCGCTACAGCGCTGAGCGTCCCTCTATGAGGCCCGCCGAGCGCGAGCGGCACGGCGCTTGAGGGCGCGGCGCTCGTCTTCGCTGAGGCCACCCCACACGCCGGAATCCTGGTTAGTGTCGAGTGCATACTGAAGGCACATCTCGGTCACGCTGCAGCGGCCGCAGACGGACTTGGCCTTCTCGATCTGATCCACCGCGGGGCCTGTGTTCCCTACAGGGAAGAACAGCTCCGGGTCAGCCGTGAGACATGCGGCGTTATCGCGCCAATCCATTTGGTATAGCTCCTTAGGTGGGCGCGCGAGAACAGAGCTCGCGCAGGGGGTGCAGAAAACCTGAATAGGTAAGTGAAGGGTTTTTCTGGAGGGATCTGCTCACGGCTCTGTGAGGGCTAAATCAACCTCCAATAGACTCTCATACCAGTTGTAGCAAATCAACGGTTTTTGAATTGGATCTAGCTGTGAATAATGTGAACCACCCAAACGGGGTACAGAATCGGCCCGCTTTTGGGCTCCCCAAGCAGCTCATCCTGCTCGTCGTCGTTTTGTGGATCGAATTCGCGCTGCTCGCCGGCATATCGCTCTTCTTGATGTATGAACTCGTTGCAGAAGTGCCGACGTCATATGCGTCGGCCGTCGCCATTCTGGTGCTCGCTGTCATAGCAGCCGTGTGGCTCGCGGTTCTTGCCATCAATGCGATGCGGGCGCGCCCGTGGGTGCGCTCGGGAACCGTGGTGTGGCAGATTCTGCAGATTGCCGTTGCCGTCGGCTTTTTTCAAGGAGAGTTCGCTCGGCCTGACCTCGCCTGGGCGCTTCTCGCGCCCGCCGTGATCGCCATCGTGCTCGTGTTTAGCCGCCCGGTAATCCGGGCGATGGCCAGGCACGAAGGCGACGACGAAGATCAGTAGCGTCCGGGTGTGACCCTAGGCTGCGTCCGGCAGCCCGAGCATCTTGCGCAGGCGAGCAACATGGCCCGTTGCTTTGACGTTGTACAGCGCGTGCTCGATGCGCCCCTCTTCGTCGATGATGAACGTCGACCGCTTGGTGCCCATGATCTTTTTGCCGTAGTTATTCTTCTCGCCCCACGCGCCATACGCCTGGTGCGCCGTGAGCTCGGGGTCGCTCAGCAGCGGGAACGTCAGTGACTCGGTCTCGCTGAACTTGGCCAACTTGGCCGGAGCATCCTTGGATATGCCGATCACCGCATATCCGGCGGATGCTAGCGAGCCCAGGCTGTCGCGAAAGTCGCAGGCCTGAAGAGTGCAGCCGGGGGTGCTTGCCGCCGGGTAGAAGTAGACGATCACCTTGCGGCCGCGGTAGTCGGCGAGGGAAACCTGGTTGCCTGCGTGATCTTCGAGAGTGAAATCGGGGGCCGCATCGCCGACGGCGAGGGTGGTTTCAGGCATGGTGCTCCAAGAACTCTGGGGTGGGAATGGGGTGGGGCGGGATGCGTTCAAAGCACCCTCAGACTCATGGTAATGTTGTTCATCGGTTCGGGAAGACACTTCCAGAACGGCCAGCACCTCTAGCTCAATTGGCAGAGCAACTGACTCTTAATCAGTGGGTTCCCGGTTCAAGTCCGGGGGGGTGCACAACACCAGAAAGGCCCCGTCTTCGGACGGGGCCTTTTCTAGTTAAACGGGGCCATTTCTAGGTACACGGGACCAGGTCTAGTGAGACGGGGTCTTTTTTAGTCGATCGTCTGAACACGCCTCGGTGAGGTGCGCGACTCCGAATTCCCACGCTTGGTCGACATTGCCGCCGAGGCGGAACGCTCCCGTGAGTTCCATCGTCACAAATCCGTGGGCCCAGGCCGTGATCGTGCGCGCTGCGGGCAGGGCTTGGTCGCGCCCGGCGAGCCGGGTTGCGATTTCTAGGACGGGCGCGCTGGCGTCGGCAAGGACCTGCGGGTCTGGCGCGGACGCGTCGCCACGGGGCGTGAACATCAATTGGTAGGCGGCGGGGTGGGCGTGTGCGAATGCGCGGAAGGCCTGCAGCATGTCGTGGAACTCGACCCGGGCATCCGCATCGGCGCCTGATTTTGCCGCGGTGAGGGCGACGGCGAGTTCTTTGGCCGTCTGCTCGACGACAAGGCGGATGAGGCTGTCGCGGGATGAGACCCGTTTGTAGAGAGACGGGGCGCGCACTCCGACGCGGTCGGCGACGGCCTGCATGGTGAGACCCGGCAGGCCATCGGCCTCAAGGATGTCGCGGGCCTGCGCCACGATCTGCGGGAGTGAAGTGCGGTCGGGTGTGGGCATCGGGTTCCTTTCGCTCGCAACCCCATCATAGCTATTGACTCTAGCTATGATAGCTATGTACCCTAGCTATCAGGCTAGGGCGAAGGAGACTGAGATGAAGATCAACGAAACGGTGCACCGCATCGGCAACGAGATTGTCGCCGCGTACCTCGTGGTGACTCCGCAGGGTGTGACACTGATCGACGCCGGCCTGAGCGGGCACTGGCGAGACCTGATCGCAGAGTTGAGAAGCCTCGGCCTCACCCTGGAGGATGTGCGAGGACTCGTGCTCACGCACGGCGACACCGACCACATCGGGTTCGCCGAGCGGCTGCGTCGGGAGACGGGGGTGCCGGTCTACGTGCATTCGGGGGATGCTGCGCGCGCCCGTGGCGAGATAAAGCCCGAGGCGGCCTGGGGCGGCATGAAGGTGAGCGCTGTTGCCCGCTTTGCCTTCAACGCAGCGCGCAAGGGAGGGCTTCGCACGCGCTACCTGACGGAGGTTGTTGAGATCTCCGATGGTCAGGTCCTCGACCTGCCGGGGTCGCCGAGGGTGATCGGGCTGCCCGGCCACTCGCCCGGAAGCATCGCCATCCATGTCCCCGAGGCGGATGCGCTGTTCGTGGGTGATGCGCTCACGACCCGGCACGTGCTCACGGGGGAGCGGGGCCCGCAGCCCGCGCCGTTCACCGACGAGCCCGAGCGGGCGATCGAGTCGCTGCACGGGCTCACAGGGGTGGATGCGACCTGGGTTCTGCCGGGTCACGGCGCGCCCTGGAGCGGCGGAGTTGCCTCGGTGGTGCGGGCAGTCGACGCGTTCGGCCGTCGCTGAGCGCGCCGAGCCTGCTGCGGCCCTAGCCTGCGGCGCGCTGGGCCGCCAGGTCGGAGCTGAACGCAGGCTGCTCGGGACACGTCGATAGAACGGAAACGATCTGGGTTTTCTCGGCAGAGGTCATCCACAGCCCGTACGCGGCCTTGATCGACACCTGCCGGGCAACGTATTCGCAGCGGAAGGTCTTGCTGGGCGGCAACCAGGAGGCTGCGTCGCTGGCACCCTTTCGCGAGTTTGTGGGGCCGTCGACGGCGATGAGGTTGATGGGGTCGTTGGCCAGGGCCACGCGCTGCTCTTGCGAAAGCTGCTGCGCTCCCTTTTGCCACGCATCCATCAGGGCTACGACGTGGTCGATCTGCACAGCGGACGAGGTCGCTGCCCCTCGCGTGAAGCTGATCGTGGTGGCGGTGTAAGGGTCGGCGAGGACCCCTGTTAGCACCCGGCAAGTGCCCGATTTTGTGGTGTCGGCAAGGTCGCGATTGAGTATGTCGTTGCGAGTGTCACAGCCATTGCGGTCGACGTCGGCCCAGGCCTGGCCGAACTGGGAATCGCGGTCGTAGCCGGTTTTAGCGGCGCGGCCCTTCACCGGAATCGTCTCGAGCACCGCCAGGGCAGTTCCCGCAGGAGCGCTCTGTGCAGGAGCGCTCGGTGCAGGGACGCTCGGCGCCGGGGGCGCGGGTGTCGGGTGCGTAGCTGGGCTGGCCCCGACCGGGGCATCGGTGGTGGCCCACAAGTCCTGACCGGACGCCGTGGCCCCGACGATGAGGGCGAGAAGGACGAGCGGGGCGATCAGCCAGGGGGCTCGGGAGCGGGTGATTCGAGACTTGCGGGAGCGGTGCACGATCATCGACCGTAGCGTGAAATCGGGACCGCGAAGCTGGGCACACTCGCGCTGGCCCTCGCACTTATCTTCGCGGTGACCTTCGCCCTGATCGCCCGCCGACGACGCCGCGCGGTCTAACGAGGGTTAGATCGCGGACTGCTCGCCGAGGGCGTGCCACGTGCGGTTGTGATAGACGAGCGGGGCCGAGGCCGACTCGACGCTGCTCGACTGCAGCGCATGAACGGCGATGACGGTGGAGTTGCCGGCGGACATCCGCTCGACAATGCGCCCGCGAATCCAGCCGTCCGCTGCCGGAAAGTAGGGTTCGCCCGTGATGAGGCGATCCCAGATGGTGGTGTCGGCGAACCGATCGATGCCGCTCGTGGCGCACAGCGTGGCCAGGTCGAGCTGCTCCGACCCCAGCAGATGAACAACCACGGTGTCTGAGGCGAGAATTGCCGCTGCGCTGGACGACATGGCCGAGACGGAGAATACGAGCAGCGGCGGTTCGGTGCTCACGGAGAAGACGGATGTCGCGGTGAGGCCTACCGGGCCGGTGCCAGCATCCGCGGTGATGACGGCGACGCCAGCGGGGTGGTTTCGGAACGCCGCCTTAAAGTCGTCGGCGCTGAGGCCATCGCGCAGTTCGTGCTCGGCGGCGCCCTCGGGGGCGTTGCCAGCGTCGGTGATGCGTGCGACTGGGCTGTTGCTCATGGGGTGGTGCTCCGGTTCCCGTTCTGGTGTGCACCTGTGGCCTGGTGCGGCCCGTGCAGCTTCGACTTTGCGCCTGAATTCGACCGGCGTCAAAATCTGTTTCGTCAGATGACATTGTCTCCGATGTCGGCTGAAGCCCCATCCAGGCTAATTAGATGAGCCCCTCGCGGCCGCCCGAAACCCAGGAGGCACGCGCGCTTCGAGGGCCCTGCACTCGGGAGGCGATGGTGTCGAGGGCCGCCACGTCGGTGGAACTCAGATCGAGTGCGAGCGCCCGCACATTGCTGTGCAGATGACGGATGCTGCGCGTGCCGGGAATGACAGAAATGGCTGCCCCAGCATCCCGCCCCTTGGCGAAAAGCCACGCAATGGCGACCTCCTCTGTGCTCACACCATGGGCGCGCGCGATGGCGGTGACCTCGCTGGCGAGGGCCAGATTGGCGTCGAGGTTTTCGGGAAAGAATCGAGGGAACGAAGCGCGAAGGTCAGAGCTCGCCGCCTCCCGGTCAAACTCGTCAGTGAGCAGTGCCCGCGAGAGAGGGGAGTAGGGCACGACGGTGATGCCGAGTTCGGCCGCAGCGGGCACGACGTAGGTCTCGATATCGCGGCTGACGATGCTCCACTCCGACTGCACGGCGGCGATGGGGTGAACGGCGCTGGCCCTGCGCAGCTCGTCCGCTGTGGCCTCCGAGAGCCCAATAGCGCGGATCTTGCCCGCCTCAACAAGCTCGGCGAAGGCGCCGACGGTCTCCTCGATGGGGGTGTCCGGGTCGATTCGGTGTTGGTAGTAGAGGTCGATGTAGTCGGTGCCGAGGCGAGAGAGCGTGAGGTCGATCTGCTCATGGATGTACGCGCGGTCTCCCCGGATTCCGCGGGTGCCGAATCCGTCGCCCGCCGTGATGCCCACCTTGGATGCGATCGTCAGCGATTCGCGGTCGCGACCCGTGAGGAATCGCCCGATGGCTCGCTCGCTCGCGCCATTGCCGTAGAGGTTGGCGGTGTCGAGATGAGTGATGCCCGCGTCGAGAACGGCGGCCAAAAGCGGCTGGGTCTCGTCCTCCGAGATGGGGCCATAGGCGGAGGAGAGCGACATGGCTCCGAAACCGAGGGGGCCGAGGCGCAGCTCGGTGGTTGCATGCTGGGTCATGCTTCCATGATCTCAGCGGGCGGGCATCCGTTACGCCTGGTGGCGGCCCAGGAGGCGCTGTTCGATCTCCAGGGCGCATTCGCTGACCGCCGCAGCCAGCGTCTTTCTGCGGTCGAGCCCGACACTCGAATCTCGGTCGCCGGGGTGATCGACGACGGTCGTGGCAAACGTGAGGGCCACGCTGCCGATGGGGTGACCGTTGGTATCGCGGATGGCCACGGCGACGGATGACATGCCGGGGCTCACATCGTCGTCCACGAACCCGAAGCCCAGAGCGCGCGTGCGGTCGAGAATGCGCTTGAGGGCGGCAGGGCCGTTGGGGCCCGTGCCGTTGCGGGTCGCGAAGTCTCGGCGATCGGGGTAAATGGCGCGCACCTGGCTCGGTGGCATTGCGGCGAGCATCGACCGCCCACTTGCTGTGAGGTGGGAGGGGAGCCGCACGCCGACGTCGGTGACGAGAGGGGTGGTGCTGGGCGCCCGGCACTCGACGAGGTAGAGCACATCTCGGCCGTGCATCACGCAGAGGTGCCCGCTGTGCCCCTGGCGGGCAACGAGGGCGCTCACGGCGCGCTCGCCGATGCGGGTGAGGGGTTGTTGGTAGGAGAAGGCGGCGCCGACCTCGAACGACGCGAGGCCGAGGGCGTAACGGTGAGTCTCCTCGAGGTGAACGAGAAAACCCTCGTCCACGAGGATTCGGAGCAGCTGGTAGGCGGTGGATCTCGGTAGCCCCAGCTCTTCGATGATGAGTGACGTGCTCACCGGCCGCTGCATGCGCGAGAGCAGCCTGAGAATCTCGAGCGTCGCGGTGGCTGCGGGAGATTTGGATGCTGCCTTAGCCCTCATTCTGCCAGCCGTGTCCGGTATCTCAGACACGATTCCGCGCAGCGGGTGCTGCCGTAACGCAGAAGAAATGCTGGCACTCTTGAATTGATGTACGAGCAACACCACGAGGAGCCACGAGTGAAATCCGATCTGAAGACCTACTGGGCGCCCGGCGAGCAGATCGCCTGGGAGGAGGAGATTCGTAGCTTCGGCAGCGACGACATTCCCGGCGAGATCATCCACGACGTGTTTGTGCCCGCTCGCGGATTTCTCAGGGCTCGTGTCGTGGAGAAGGGCGATGTGGTCCGCATCGTCAACATCTGCGGCCAACAGGTCATGGACGTCATGCTCTATGACGCCGACAACATCAAAAACGTCGCCTCGATGAGCAACACGATTCTTGCCGGGGGCACCAACGCGCTCACGACGGGCGTGACGATCTATGCCAAGCAGGGCCAGAAGCTCGCCACGGTGGGCATCGACACCGCAAAGATGGCGGCGGCGGACGGTGGCTACTGCAGCGATGCGGTCAACGAACTCCGCTACGGCGTCGAGGGCAGCCCCAACTGCAAGCAAAACCTGGTCGCCTCGATGGCCGACTACGGGATGACCCCGGACGACCTCGAAGAGGGCTGCTTCACAGCATTTCTCTGGCTCACTCACGACGAGGACGGCACGACCCGCCTCTACCCATCGCCGAGCAAGCCTGGCGACATCTTCGAGCTCATCGCCGAGCGACGCATGATCGTGAGCGCCTCCGCCTGCCCTTCTGAGCGTGCGGTCACGAACAACCACAACCCTTCGCCCATGAAGGTCATCATCTACCGGCCCACGGAATCCTGACTCACTAACCGTCGGCTCGAACGAACCACCCCTGGCCCCTGGCCTTCACCCATTGGAGTACCCCCTTGAGAAAATCACTGCTCACGCGCGCCGCTGCGGTCGTCGCCGGCACAGCCATGGCCCTCTCGCTCGTAGCCTGCAGCACCTCGGATGCCGCCCCGAAGGCCGACGAGTCCGCCAACCCCACGGTCGTTTTCGGCTGGCTTAAGTCGACAGCAGACCTGGCCGCGTACTATGCCGAGACGGTCGCTGAGGATCAGCCCATCGAGCTGCAGTCCGAGCTGTTCAAGACCGCTGTTGACGTGCAGACCGCCCTCAATAGCAACCAGATCAACATCGGGATGCTCACCCCCGTTCACCTGCTCCGCGCGGTCGAGGCCGGCCAGGATCTGATTCAGATCTCGGGCAATACGCGCGGCAACTCGGGCATCATGCTGAGCAAGGAGCTCGGCATCGAGCCCGGCGACTGGGATGCGCTCAAGGACGTGCTCTCCGAGCGCAAGCTCACGATCGCCGCTTCGCGCGGTTCGATCAATGAGGCCCTCGCCATCGCAACCCTTGAGCACCACGGCATCGACGTCGAGAAGTCGATCGAGCTTGTGAACGTGACCGACTTTTCGCAGCACGGCGAGGGAGTTCGCCTGGGCGAGTTCGACGGCGCCTTCACGATGGAGACGTTCGCGACTCTCATGCAGGTAGGTGGCTACGCCGACCTCTTCGCCACGCCTTATGACACCGAGGCCGGGGACATCAACACGATCTTTGTCGCCAACCGCACGTGGGCATCCGAGAACCCTGAGGCAGTTCAGGCGTTCGTCGACACGATCGTGGCGTCATCCGATGCCCTCGCCTCCGACGATGAGCTGAACATCTCCGTCGGCATGGAGCTTATGGGCATCGACCGCGAGACCGCCGAGATGGCCCTCTCCAACAACCGGTACGAGCTCGACCTCGGCGTTGAGGAGACCAAGGTGTTCGCCAAGCTGTTCTTCACGCTCGGACACCTTGAGCGTGACCTCAGCGACGAGCTCGACGACTACGTCACCACCGAGTTCGTCGACGCGGCGCGAGGCTAACTACTTCTCGGTCCCGCTCAGTTGGGGCCCGCCCTCCACAGGGGGCAGATGACAGGAACGTGACATGAAATCTGGTTTGGCGAGACGATTGCTCCTCGGAGCCATCCTCCCCATAGCGCTGATCGCCGCATGGTCGCTCAGCAGCGTCTTCGAACTCATCCCGCGCACCTCTCTGCCCTCCCCGTGGAAGGTTGTCGAAACCTTCGGCACCTGGATCTTCGGAACCGGCGGCGGCCCCTACGACGGAACCTGGATCGACGCCGTTGCGGCCAGCGGTGGCCGAGTGCTCATCGGTTTCTCCGTCGCCCTCGTCCTGGGTGTCGTGCTGGGCGTGCTTGCTGGCTTCTTCAGGCCGTTTGGCGAAATCATCGATCCGTTCGTTCAGATGCTTCGGCCCATCCCCAGCACGGCGTGGGTGCCGCTCACCCTCGTGTTCTTCGGCTTCGGGTTTCAGGGGGCGGTATTTCTCATCGCCCTCGGCGCCTTCTTTCCGATCTTTCTCAACACAATGGAGGGCGTGCGTGGGGTGACCGGCTCACTCACCCGGGTGGGCCGCATGCTCGGCTCGAATACGTTTCAGCTGCTGCGCCACTTTGTCGTGCCGGCGTCGCTCCCCAGCATGTTCATCGGCATCCGCCTGAGCGTTGGACTCTCGTGGGTGCTCGTGGTCGTCGCCGAGATGCTGTCGGTGCGAGCCGGCATCGGCTACACGCTCATGGACGCGTATTCCATGGGGCGTTACGACGTGATCATCTCGGCCATGATCACGCTGGGTCTGCTCGGGTTTCTCTCGGACCGCCTCGTTGTGATCATCCAGAACAGTGCCCTCACCTGGCACAGAGAGACGAGCATCCAGGATGCCTGAAACAATCGTCAGCTGCGAGGGTCTCGTTCGAACCTTCACCGCGAAGGATGGCACGGAGAACGCCGTGCTCAAGGGCCTTGATCTCACGGTTGAGCGCGGCGAATGCGTCGTGATTATCGGGCCATCGGGATGCGGCAAATCGACCCTGCTCAACCTCCTTGCTGGGTTCGACAAGCCCACCGCCGGTTCACTCACCGTTGCCGGTTCGGCGGTGACGGGCCCCGGCCCCGAGCGGGCCGTAGTGTTTCAGGACTACGCGCTGCTGCCGTGGCTCACGACCGTGCAGAATGTGGCCATCGGCTTGCGCATCAAGGGCATGAAGAAAAAAGAGCGGCTGCAGAAGGCCCGCCACTACCTCGACATCGTGGGCCTTGGTCATGCCGCCGACCGCGAGGTGTACCGGCTTTCGGGCGGCATGCAACAGCGGGTGTCTATCGCCAGAGCGCTCGCCCTCGAACCGGCGATTCTGCTCATGGACGAGCCGTTCGGTGCGCTGGATGCGATCCAGCGCGGCATCATGCACACCGAGCTCACGCGCATTCGCAAGGAGACCAAGAGCACCGTGCTCTTCATTACCCACAGCCTGGAAGAGGCCGTCTTCCTGGGGGATCGCGTGATCGCGCTGAGCCACGGAACGAGCGGGGCGCCGGCCGAAGTTGCCGTCCCGTTGGCCTATCCCAGAGATGCGCTGGCACCGGAGTTTCTCGACATCATGCGCGAGGTGCGGTCGCTGCTGCCCGAGCAGGCTTCGGCCGCCGTCTAGGCCGGGCACCCCCGATTCTCGTCGCCGAGAGAGAGAATGACGCCATGACCACCACGCTGGGCGCCGTATCGGGCGCAGGAGAGGGCTCCGCGCGGGCCGCCAACGAGATCGTCGACATCGGGGATGGCGGGCTCACGGCAGCGCAGGTCGTAGCCATCGCCCGCCACGGCGCGCGGGTGCGCCTCACGGACAAGGCGCTCGACGGCATGAGTGCTACCCGGCACATCATCGATTCCCTGGCCGACGACACGACTGCGCACTACGGGGTGTCCACAGGGTTCGGTGCCCTCGCCACCACCTACATCAGCCCCGAGCTTCGCGTGCAGTTGCAGCGCTCGCTCGTGCGCAGCCATGCTGCCTCGAGCGGCCCCGCCGTCGAGATCGAGGTCGTGAGGGGCACGATGGCATTGCGGCTCGCAACCCTTGCGACGGGCAGAACGGGCGTGCGCCCCATCGTCGCCCAGCGGTATGCCGCGCTTCTCAATGCCGCCATCGCCCCCATCGTGGGCGAGTACGGCAGCCTGGGGTGCTCGGGCGATCTCGCGCCCCTGGCTCACTGCGCACTGGCGGTGATGGGGGAGGGCGATGTTGTTGACTCGTCGGGCAGTGTCGTTTCGGCCTCCAGCGCTCTTGCGGCCGCGGGCATCGAACCGCTCGAACTTCACGAGAAGGAGGGCCTGGCCCTCATCAATGGCACCGACGGAATGCTGGCGATGCTCTGCCTCGCGCTGCACGACCTCGACGGCCTTCTCACGGTGGCCGATGTCGCCGCGGCCATGAGCATTGAGGGACTGCAGGGAACCGATCGGGTTTTCGCCGCAGACCTTCAGGCGCTCCGCCCCCACCCGGGACAGGCAGTTTCTGCCGCCAACATGCGTGCCGTTCTCGCGGATTCGCCGATCATCGCAGCGCACAAGTCGACGGGATTCACCCGGGTGCAGGATGCGTACTCGCTGCGGTGTGCGCCCCAGGTTCACGGAGCGGTGCGGGACACGATGTCCCACACGCGCGTCGTGGCTGAGCGTGAACTGGGCTCCGCCATCGACAACCCCGTGGTTACGCTCGACGGCCGCCTCGAATCCAACGGCAACTTTCACGGCGCACCGCTCGGCTATGCGCTCGACTTCTTGGCCATCGCCGTGGCGGATCTCGCAAGCATGAGCGAGCGCCGAACGGATCGGTTTCTCGACCCCGCACGCAACCACGGCCTCAACGCATTTCTCGCGTTCAACCCCGGCGTCGACTCCGGGCACATGATCGCTCAGTACACGCAGGCGGGCATCGTCTCGGAGCTCAAGCGCCTAGCCGTGCCAGCATCCGTCGATTCGATTCCGAGCTCGGCAATGCAGGAGGATCACGTGTCGATGGGATGGTCTGCCGCTCGCAAGCTGAGGCGCTCGATTGACGGGCTCACCCGGGTGTTGGCCATCGAGGTGATGACGGCGGCGCGAGGCATCGATATGCGCGCACCGGAGCAGCCTGCTGCGATTTCTGC
>NZ_JBACFR010000066.1:0-4416 GCF_056262345.1 Homoserinimonas sp. | reverse complement strand
GCCCACAAAGCCGAACGTTGCGAGGCGGTAGGTCACGGTCACCACGACAACACGGTGATCGCGCACGAGCGCGCGCGGGTCCATGATCGGCACGTCCCCTGCCCCCGACGCGTAGGAGCCGCCGTGGATCCAGACCATGACGGGGACCCGCTCGTCGGGGGCGAGATCGAGCGGCATGGTCACGGAGAGGTTCTGGCAGTGCTCGTTGGGGGGAATCGTCGCTGCGGTGCTGCCGAGAACCTCGGCGAGAAAGGGCACCGGTTGTTGTGGGCAGGACGGCGACCAGATGGTGGCATCGTGCGGCTCGGTCCAATCGGTCGCGGCGACGGGAGCCTCGAACCGGTCGGCATGTGCGTAGGGGATGCCGGTGGCGCGAGCGACATCGACGTCGACCCAGCCGACGACCGGGCCGCAGGGCGGGGCGAATGTGGGTTGGGCGAGGCTCGGCATCGACATGCCCATATTGTGGCGGGCGGCCCAGAGTAAACACCAGGGCGAACGCCGACCACGTGGGGGATTTGTCGCTTTCGCTGCACCTGCGACGGTGGGTCCGGTGCTCAGCGGTGTGATCGGCCAAAAACGAGCGTTTTAGCGGCTAATGAGTTGTTCCTGAGGCTCGCGTGCTGCGGGCGAGGCGAATCCGGCAATGACGATGAGCACGAGAACGAGCCCCAGTGCTCCCAGTAGCCCGATCTGCTCACCGACGAAACCGATCATGGGCGGGCCGGCGAGAAACGCCAGGTAGCCGATTGTGGCGACGGCGCTCACGCTCGCGGCGGCGGTGCGGGGGTCGTCGGCCGCGGCGGACATTCCGGTGGGGAATCCGAGGGATGCACCGAGCCCCCACAGCACCACGCCAACGATGACGATCCACAGGATGGGGACGAGAATCACCAGGCTCAGGCCAATGACGGCCAGCACGGCGCACGCCCGCAGCACCGGAACTCGGCCGAACCGATCGATCACGCGGACGCCAGCGAGCCGGCCGGCCGTCATTGCTGTTACAAATACGCCAAAAATGAGGGCGCCGGTCTCGTTTGCGACGCCGTGCTCTTGCACGACAGCAAGGGTGAGCCAGTCGTTGGCCGCCCCCTCCGCCAGCGCCATACCAAGCACGATGACCCCGATAGCGAGGATGCGCGGGTTGCGCCAGACGAGTAGGCGTTCCCTCCAGGTCGACCGAGCCGGTGCCTCGCCCGATTCGGATGGGGTCTCGAGAATGTGCTCGGATTGCGTCAGCCGCACCCCGGCACCGCCGATGACGACCACCGTGATGCCCACGGCAATGTTCTGGGCGAGCAGCGAGATATTCAAAAGCTCGGCGCCTGCAGCGAGCAGGGCGCCGAGGATGGTGCCGATGCTAAAGAATGCGTGAAAAACCGGCATGATCGTGCGGCCCAGCACGCGCTCGGTGACCGCCCCGGAGAGATTCATGCCCACGTCGCAGGTGCCGAGGCCGGCACCGAGCAGGCAGAGGCCCGCGAATGCGAGGGCGAAGGAGGGCGTGCCGGTGATGGCGATTCCCGTCACCACCTGCCCAACGCCCACCGCGATAAGGCTCGCGAGCATCACCGAGCGAGCCCCGAAATGGGCGAGCAGGTGGCTCGAGAGCAGCAGCCCGCAGATTGAACCGATTGCTATGCCGAACAACAGCAGCCCCATGTCCGCCGTCGAGAGGTCGAGAGTCTGCTTTACCGCTGGCGTTCGCGCTAGCCAACTGGCAAGCGCGAGCCCACTGACACCGAATAGCATGAAGATGCCGTTGCGCCAGGTTGTTGCCTGGCGACGGGTGAGACCCCCGGCGAGGATGTCGTTGCTGATGCTATTCACGAAGCGATGTTTCCTGGAGAGAGAGGTATCGAATCGATTCGATCGAATCGGTTCGATTAGGCTAGCAAGCCATGAGCGATTCCACCAAGCATGAGCATCACGCCGCTGCGAGCGGGCACCGGCCGACCCTCGCGGAGGTCGCTCAGCGCGCCGGAGTCTCACGCTCCACAGCATCCCTCGCCTTTAGCGGGGCTGGTCCCGTCTCTGACGCGACCCGAGCCCGGGTTTTTGCAGCGGCGGAATCGCTGGGTTACGGCGGCCCCGACCCCGTCGCCCGCTCCCTGCGCAGCGGCCGCAGCGGCGTCATTGGAGTCGTCATAGAAGAACGGGTGCGCGACGCTTTTCGCGACCCCATGAACATCGCCATGCTCGACGGCCTCTCCGATGGCACGTCGAGCCTGGGAACAGCACTGCTGTTGCTGCCCGATACCGACGAGCCGGAATCGCACGCCCCGCGCCGACCGGGTCCCATCGAAACCGCGGCGATGGATGCTGTTGTGCTGGTCGGATGCAGCACCCGCCTCGACCGCCCCGTCTCCGTGCTGCGCCGCCGCGGAATCCCCATCGTGGCCATCGAGGCCGAGCCGATGGAGGGCGTGCTCGAGATCGCGCTCGACAACCGAGAGGCGAGCGCGACGGCGGCGCGGCACCTCTACGAGCTCGGGCATCGCGACATTGCCGTCGTGACGCTGCCGCTCGGACCGCAGCATGCGGCCGGACCACTCAGCGCCGACTGGCACGAGGTAACCACCTCCTACACGGCGGCCCAGCGGCTCAGCGGAGTGCTCGACGTATTCACCACGCTACGGGGGTGGATGGCGCCCGCCAGCTCGACAGCTTCGGGCATTGCCGCCGGGCGTGCGCTGCTCTCCGATGCCGAGCATCGCCCCACCGCCATCATCGCGCAGAGCGACCTGCTCGCCGTGGGCATTCTCAGGGCGGCAGAAGAACTCGGGCTCTCGGTGCCGCAGGACATCAGCGTCGTCGGCTTCGACGGCATCCGCCTCGACGGCTACGGCCCGTGGAACCTCACAACGCTCGTGCAGCCCGCCGTCGAAAAGGGCAGGGCGGCCGGGATCGGCATCGCCCGGCTGCTCGCGGGCGAGACGCCCAAGCCAACGCTGCTGCGGTGCACGTTTCGCCGCGGGGCCACGACGGCGGCACCCCGCGCCAGCGACTAGAGGGCAGCGGCTAGAGGCCAGCGAGCGCCAGCGCCGCCCACTGCGTCGCTTTCGCCGAGCTTCTAGCTGGTTCCCGTAACGATCCAGCGCGTCGTGCGCACCCGCAGGCCGAGTGTCAGCCCTCGCGCCCCCATATAGCCCCAGCCGAACGCCAGCCACAGCCAGGTCATCTCCGCCGCAGCATCCGCGCCGGGGCCGCCGCCAGCATCCGAAGCAATCGCCACCCACAGCAGCAGCGGGGCATACATCGCGAGGTTCACAAGACCGGTGAGAGCCAGATAGCGTGCGTCTCCGGCCCCGATGAGCACGCCGTCGAGCACAAACACGAAACCCGCGAGCGGCACTCCGATCGCCATGACCCACAGGGTGGGGGTGAGCGCGGCGCGGATGGCGTCATCGTTCGAAAACAGGGGGCCGAGCAGCGGTGCGAGCACGGCGATCGTCACGCCAAGGCCCACCCCGGCGATGAGCCCGTGCAGGATGAGCCGCCGCGTGATTGCCGTCACTCGCGGAACATTCGCCGCCCCCAGGCCGTGACCGATCATCGCCTGGCCGGCGATGGCGAGGGCATCGAGGATGAACGCCAAGGTCGAGAAAATCGTCATCGCGATCTGCAGGGTGGCCACCTCGGTGACCCCCATCCCCGAGGCGACGAAAACCGTGGCAAGCATTGCCGCCCGCAGCGACGCCGTGCGCACGAGCAGCCAGACCCCGGAGCCTGCGACGCTCGTCACACCGGCTAACCCCGGCCGCAGCGACACGTCATCTCGTCGGGCCGCCCGCACCGCGATCACCACGTAGACGGCGGCCATGCCCCACTGGGCGACAACCGTTCCGGCCGCGGAACCGGCGATTCCCCAGCCCAAACCAAAGATAAACACGGCGTTGAGCGCCGCATTGGCGGCGAATCCGGCAGTGGCCACCACGAGCGGCGTCTTCGTGTCTTGCAACCCCCGCAGCAGACCGGATGCCGCGATCACGAGCAGCATCGCCGGGATTCCCCACAGAGAAATAGAGAGATAGGTGACCCCAGCCTCGGTCGCTGCCGGGCTTGACCCGAATAGGCCGATAAGCCCGCCGCTCAGGGGCACTCCCACGACAACGAGAGCAACGCCGATCAGCAGAGCAAGCCACATGCCGTCGATTCCCGCGCGGATCGCGCCGGGGCGGTCGCCGGAACCCAGCCGACGCGCGACCGTGGGGGTCGTGGCATAGGCGAGAAAGATCAGCAGCCCCACGATGGTCTGCAGAATGGCGCTAGCGATGCCTAGACCGGCCAGAGCATCCCCGCCCAGATGCCCGACCATGGCGGTGTCGACCAGCAGAAAGAGGGGCTCGGCGACCAGCGCCCCCAGCGCCGGGACGGCCAGGGTCAGAAGTCGGATCGTAGCCATGTCGTTCTGTG
>NZ_JBACFR010000065.1:0-8335 GCF_056262345.1 Homoserinimonas sp. | reverse complement strand
GGCTGATCTCGCAGAGCATCTTCGTTCTCGGCACGCTCTGCCCGTGGTGCATGGTCACCTGGGCTGTGACGATTCCCGTCTTCTGGCTGTGCTGGGCGGAGCTACTGAGACGCTCACCGCGGCCCCGGCTGGCCACCGCCGCTGGAGCCGTGTTGGGGTGGATCCCGCTGCTCACCGTGGCGAGCTACCTTGTGGTGGCGATCATCGCCCAGCTGAGGCTGGACGTGATCGCCTACCTATAGGCGGGTCAGGAGAACCAGAGGGCCAGTTCGCGCGCTGCCGACTCAGGCGAGTCGCTGCCGTGCACGAGGTTCTGCTGAACCTTGACGCCCCAGTCGCGACCAAGGTCACCGCGGATCGTGCCGGGTGCAGCGGTCGTCGGGTCTGTTGTGCCGGCGAGCGAACGGAATCCCTCGATCACTCGATTGCCTGCAACGCGGATCGCAACAACGGGGCCGCTCTCCATGAACTCTACGAGGGGCTCATAGAACGGCTTGCCCTGGTGCTCCGCGTAGTGTTCCGCGAGAAGTGAACGATCGGCCTGAACGAATCGGATGTCAACGAGCTGGTATCCCTTGGCCTCGATGCGGCGAAGGACCTCACCGGTGAGTCCGCGGGCGACGCCATCCGGCTTAACAAGCACGAGAGTTTCTTCAATGTCGTTGGACACGGTTTCTCCTTAGTTGGTGGTGGGGGTAAAGAAGGCGGCGTTGCGACGGTCGAGCCTGCGACCGACGACGAAACAGTACGTCCAGATCGCGACAAAGATCACGCCCGTCACAAAAAGCGCCGGGTGCACGAATCCGAGAAAGATCAGGGCAGCCTGAAGCGCCCAGCCAACCCAGAGTGCCCACTCGTGACGCAGCATCCCGGATGTGAGCAGCAGCAGGATGGCGAAGACCGCCCCGCCGCCGAAGGCCACGCCGACGGGCAGAAGCTTGAGCGCAAACACGGTGAGGGTGACAAAAAAGATCAGAACGGCTTCGAGGCCGAGCACGATCGAGAGAAGGCTCTCGGTGGCTCCACGCCTGCGCTTGACGGCGCTCACGGTTTCCACCCCTCTTCGCTAGCGATATCGATGGCCTCGCCCACGAGGGTGATCGACCCCGTGACTACCACGGCGCGCTTGGGTTGCTCGGCGGCCCAAGCCCGGGCCGCAGCGAGGGCCTCAGAAGCCTCGTCGTACTCCCACGTCGAGTCGCTGTCGGCGATCTCCTTAACGATGTACGCGAGGTCGTCCGATGACACCGCGCGATCGGATGCCGACTGGGTCACATAGAACCGGGTCGCCTTCGGTGCCAGAGCCGAGATGATGCCCTCGGCGTCTTTGTCCTCAAGCACACCGACGACAAAAGCGATCTCATCAAAATCGAAGAACTCCTCCAGAGCGCGAGTCAGGCTCTGCGCACCGTGCGGATTGTGGGCTGCATCAACGATCACCGTCGGGTCGATGCCGACGAGTTCGAGCCTGCCGGGCGAGGTTGCCGTGGCGAACGCCTCCTCAACGACATCAAGCGGAAGCGCCTGTGTTCCGTCGCCGAAGAATGCTTCGACCGCCGCAACGGCCACCGCAGCGTTCTGGGCCTGGTGAGCACCGTAGAGCGGGAGAAAGACGTCGCCGTAGGTTGAGGAGCGTCCCCGAACGGAGACGAGCTGGCCGCCGACCGCCATCGTGCCGGCGGCGACATCGAAGCCGTCTCCCTGGCGGACAATGGTCGCCCCGAGGGAATCGACTTTGGCAGAAAGCTCGGCTGCAGCGGCGGGGTCCTGCGCCGCCGTGACGACGACACTGCCTTCCTTGATAATGCCAGCCTTGGTACGCGCGATCTCGGCGATCGTCGAGCCGAGACGATGAACGTGGTCCAGCGCGATGGGCGTGAACACCGCAACATCGGCCGTGGCAATGTTCGTGGAGTCCCATTCCCCGCCCATTCCGGTCTCAAGAACGACCACATCGACGGGAGCGTCGGCAAACGCGGCGAAAGCCAGCAGCGTGAACGTCTCAAAATAGGTGAGAGGCGCCTCGCCCTCCTGCGCAAGCGCAGCATCCGTCATGGTCACATACGGCTCGATGTCGCTCCACGCCGCGATGAAGGCCTCGTTGCTGATGGGCTCACCGTCGATCATGATGCGCTCGTTTACGCGCGACAGGTGCGGGCTCGTGAGCAGTCCCGTGCGCAAACCGTGCGCCCTCAGAAGGCTGTCGATAATGCGGCTCGTGCTGGTCTTGCCGTTGGTTCCGGCAATGTGAATGACCGGGCTTGCCGCTTGCGGGTCGCCGAGGAGGGCGGCAGCACGCCGCGTCGGCTCAAGACGGGGCCGCGGCGACGACTCCCCCACGCGCGAAAGCAGCTGCGCATAAACCTGATCGGCTCTCGGCTGAAGGAGAGCGTCGTCGCTGAGTTCGGGGTCGTCAGACAGCTTCTTGTTGCGTGGTGAATTCTCAGACATCGATCGATGCTCCTTGCTGTGATCCCTCGATGCGAGCGACATCGATGACGATGTCCCCCGTGTTGGCGTACTTGCCTGCCGGCACGGTGGCGCGGTGGGCGCCTACAGAGCCGGCGAGTTCAGCGCCTGGTCCGGCGGCGACGCCCGTAGCCACCGCGAGAGTCTCCTCCGCGATGATCTCGATAAAGCTTTCGACCGCAGCAGCCTCTTCCTCCGACGCAAAGAACAGGTCGAGACGGATGCGGTCGCTCACGTCGAGACCAGCGGCCTTGCGGGTGTCTTGCACGGCGCGAATGATGTCACGGGCCAGCCCCTCGGCCTCAAGCTCCGGCGTGGTCGCAGTATCGAGAAGCACGAAGCCTCCCGAGGCGAGAAAGCTGATCGCGCTCGATTCATCGGCTGCGGTCAACTCGAGCTCGAACTCTGAGGGCAGGAGTTCAAGGCCTCCGACGATGACGTTGTCCCCGTTGGCGACCCAGTCCCCGCGCTTTGCTGCGGGGATAACCTGCTGCACGGCCTTGCCGATGCGCGGCCCAGCCGCACGAGCGTTGACCGTGAGCTTGCGCTCGATGCCGTACTCGCCCAGGCTGCCCTCCACGAGCGGCTGCAGGTTGACCCGCTTCACGTTGAGTTCGTCGCGCAGGATGTCGCTGAATGCCGCCAGTCGCTCGCTGTCTTCGCTCACTACCGTGAGGCTTGCCAATGGCAGACGAACTCTCTTGCCCGTCGACTTGCGAAGGGCAAGACCAGCGGATGCGATCTCCCTCACCCGATCCATGGTGCTCGCGAGGTCGTCGTCCTCGGGGAAGGCTTCGGCATCCGGCCAGTCGAGAAGATGCACGCTGCGCCCTCCGGTCAGCCCCTTCCAGACCCGTTCCGTGACCAACGGCGCCAGTGGCGCGGCAAGACGCGTGAGGGTCTCCAGCACGGTAAAGAGCGTGTCGAAGGCATCGCGCCACTCGGCCCCACCCTTGTCGCCCGCCCAGAAGCGGTCGCGACTGCGACGCACATACCAATTGGTGAGGACATCGGCGAAGTCGCGCAGAGACTGGGCAGCAAGCGGGGAATCGAGCGCGTCCAGATGGGCCGTCACGTCGATGATGAGTTGACGCATCTTGGCCAACAGATAGCGGTCGAGAACGTTCGTGGAGTCGGTGCGCCACGACGCAACGTAGCCGCCCTCCTGGGCTGCATTGGCGTAGAGGCTGAAGAAGTAATAGCTGTTCCAGAGCGGCAGCAAGAACTGCCGCACACCCTCCCGGATGCCCTCCTCGGTCACGATGAGGTTGCCACCGCGGATGACGGACGACGACATCAGGAACCAGCGCATCGCATCCGCGCCATCGCGGTCGAAGACCTCGTTGACGTCGGGATAGTTGCGCAGCGACTTGGACATCTTCTGGCCGTCGTTGCCGAGCACGATGCCATGGCTGATCACGTTCTTGAACGCGGGACGGTCAAAGAGCGCGGTCGACAGCACGTGCATCGTGTAGAACCAGCCGCGGGTCTGCCCGATGTACTCCACGATGAAGTCGGCGGGGCTGTGCGAGTCGAACCACTCGCGGTTCTCGAACGGATAGTGAACCTGCGCATAGGGCATCGAGCCCGAGTCAAACCACACGTCGAGCACGTCTTCGATGCGGCGCATCGTGGAGGTGCCCGTCGGGTCGTCGGGGTTGGGAGGCGTGAGGTCGTCGATGTACGGACGGTGCAGATCTACCTCGCCGTCGGAGTTGCGCGGCAACATTCCGAAATCGCGCTCAAGCTCCTCTAGCGAGCCGTAGACGTCGATACGGGGGTACTCGGGGTCGTCGCTCTTCCACACCGGAATGGGCGAGCCCCAGTAGCGGTTGCGCGAGATCGACCAGTCGCGGGCGCCGGCCATCCACTTGCCGAACTGACCGTGCTTGACGTTCTCGGGAACCCAGTTGATTTCTTCATTGAGGTCGACCGCACGGTCACGGAACTCCGGAACGCGGATGAACCAGCTCGAGACCGCCTTGTAAATGAGCGGCTGGCGGCAGCGCCAGCAGTGCGGATAGCTGTGCTCGTAGCTCTTCTGCTGCAGCAGACGCCCCTCGGCCCGAAGCAACTGCGTTAGCGGCTTGTTAGCGTCGAAGACCTGCATGCCTGCCACGGGCTCGACGCTCGGCAAAAAGCGCCCGCCGTCGTTGACAGAGATGACAACGGGGATTCCAGCGGCAGCACAGGTGATCTGGTCGTCCTCGCCGTAGGCAGGAGCCTGATGCACGATGCCCGTGCCCTCACCCGTCGCCACGTAGTCAGCGACAAGGATCTGCCACGCATTCTGCGTGCCGTAGGTTTCGGCATCCGCATAGAAGTCCCAGAGGCGGTCATATTGCACGCCTCCGAGTTCGGCGCCGCTGATCGTGCGGGAGATCGCGTCACGCGCAGCCTCTGCACTCTCGTAGCCCAGCTCTCTTGCATACGCGGCGACCGTGTCGCCCGCGAGAAGGTATTCGGCGACGCCCTCTTCTGCCCCGTCGCCTCCCCCGAGTGGTCCGCTCGGCACGACCGCATATTCGATCTCCGGCCCCACGGCCAGGGCCAGGTTGGTGGGCAAAGTCCACGGCGTCGTCGTCCAGGCCAGGGCCCTGACCGCGGTGAGGCCGAGCACTTCGGCCTTCTCTCCGACGAGCGGGAATGTCACGGTGACGGTCTGGTCCTGCCGCATCTTGTAGACATCGTCGTCCATGCGCAGTTCGTGGTTGGAGAGCGGAGTCTCGTCGTTCCAGCAATAGGGAAGAACGCGGAAGCCCTCGTAGGCAAGCCCCTTATCGTGGAGCTGCTTGAACGCCCAGATCACGGACTCCATAAAGCTCACATCGAGCGTCTTGTAGTCGTTCTCAAAGTCGACCCAGCGTGCCTGACGGGTCACATAGTTCTGCCACTCATCGGTGTACTTGAGCACTGAGGCACGGGCTGCGGCGTTGAAGGCGCCAATCCCCATCTCCTCGATCTCTTCTTTCTTGGTGATGCCTAACTGGCGCATCGCCTCGAGCTCCGCAGGCAGCCCGTGGGTGTCCCAACCGAATCGGCGCTGCACCTGCTTGCCGCGCATCGTCTGGTAGCGCGGAAACAGGTCCTTGGCGTAACCCGTGAGCAGGTGGCCGTAGTGCGGCAGTCCGTTGGCGAAGGGAGGGCCATCGTAGAAAACCCACTCCTCGCATCCCTCGCGCTGATCGATGGATGCCTGAAAGGTTCCATCGCCCTTCCAAAACGCCAAGATTCCCTGCTCGATCGCGGGGAGGCTCGGGCTCGGCGTGAGGGGCTCGGCGGGAGAACCGTCGGCGTCGGGGCGAGGGTAGGTCATTGGGTCTCCTGGGCAGTCATGACTCTGCACGAGGACGACGGATGATGAGAATCACCTGCCGCGGTACCACCCCGCTTGCCCTCTGCGTCACAGTGAACGCATCGAGCCGCTTGTTCCTTGGCGATGACGGGCCAGCCCCGTTCGGTTCTACTAGACGGGCATCCAGGATGCCCACCGTTCTTCCGAAAGCTCCCCGATGATGGTCGGATCACAGCCTGTGACATAAGGATACCGCGAGCGGGCTGGGCGCGAAATCGCTAGCCCTCTATGGTGTTTCGCATGAACTCGGCGCCCCGGGCCTCGGTCGAGTAATACCAGCCGTCGTTCGTGACCAAGTGCAACGCAACATCCCCCTCGTTTTCACGAAGTTCTGTGCCGCCTTCCGTGTCGACGACGACGTAGCCCTCGGCCACAATGCTCGCGATCACCTCGTCGCGCAGGCTTTCGGAGATGGGGTTCCAGGCGAAAACGACCGGTTCCGTCGCGGCTCCGACGAGTTCGCAGACGATGCCCCCGCGCTCCACGAGGATGGAGAGCGGAGGCTGCAACGAGGAGGTCGGCGCCGGCGATTCTGCATAAGCAGAGAAATCCGCGCCCGTGTACGCCTCAAAATCGGACGCGCCGACGCCGATGAGGTACTCGCACGCGTCGTTTTGCGCTGGCACGAAGTTGCTGTCGCCCGGCTTCGGGCTCGTCGCCGAAGGGCCGGGATCAGGGTCGGTCTGATCGACGCCCGTCTGCCCCGTGCAGCCCGCCAGGGCGGCCGCGCCGAGTGTTGCGACGGCAAACGCGAGGGCGACCCGACGGCGATTGCTCACCGGCGAATCCCGCCGCTGTGCTCTGGCATGCATAACGAACGACGCTATTGCACAGCCCGACAGGGTTCAAGTGGCGGGGTGCTCGATGACTCCAGCGAGCACAGCGGCGCCCGTTTCTGCGTCGTCAACCGTGACCACGAAGCGCTTGCCGCTGCGGCGCTCAACCTCGATCGCTGGCCCCTTGCGCATCACGACACCAGAGCGCCCCTGGGCATCCCAACGCCAGCCCCACCCGCCAAACTCGGCGGCGGGGTTGACCTCGACGACGCGCACGGCGACGATATCGGCCGCCGGGATGGTGGTCTTGGGGAACCCCGCCACGCTGCGCACGGTGAGCCCACGGTGATCGGCCGAGACCCTCCACCACGACATGCTCACCAACAACAGCGCCAGCACGAGAACGATGCCGACAACGAGGGGAAGCATCTTTGGCTCACTCGCGGATGCGACCACTCCTCCCGCCGCAATCGCGAGGATGGCAATGCACACGACGACGATGCCGCCCCGAGCCATGGAGAGCCCAGTCGACCAGGAGACGCGCTCGGTTGGCGCCGCGACGATGGGGGTTGGCTCGATACCGGCGACCGGGGTGCGATCAACGGGCGGGAGGATGAACCATGCCAGCCCCGCGAGCGCAAACCCGACGATGAATCCCAGCAGGAGGGCTGGCCCCGCGTCGGGAACATCATGCGCATCAGCGAAGCCCCGCTGAATCGCGAGCGATCCGCCGATGCCTATGGCGATAATGCTCGCTAGCCATGGACCCGTGACCGCTATGGCCTTCTGGTTCGCACTGAGCAATCCCGCATCCGTTGTCTTCCATGTCGAGGTGGCAGCAAAAACCGCGAACCCGACCGGGACAACAAACATGATGAACACCAGTTGCCAGGGACTGCCGAACCCGTCTGGGCCAGACCCGGACCAGTGAATTGCCGCCGGGTTGGGGACCTCGGGAATCCAGGATGCGGCGACGGCGGCGCCAATGAAGCCGACGAGAGCAGGGAAGACTCCGCCCACCAGGGTCGCTCGGATGCGGGTGTTGTGGATGCGACGGGCAAGGTCGGTGGTGCTATCCGGGGTCACTGGTAGGCCTCTCTGATGAGTGCGGCGAGCGCCGCGGGGGGAAGATCAAGTTTTTTCGCTTCGGCGACGGCCACGGCGATGGCAGCATTGAGGGCGTCGTAGCTGCGCGGGGATGCCACGATCACGGCGCCTCTGCCGCGTCTCAGCTCGATAAGGCCTTCGTCACGCAGCTCCTGGTAGGCCCGGAGAACCGTATGCACGTTGATAGCGAGCGATTCGGCGAGTTCGCGAGCTGATGGCAGCCGCTCCCCCGCTTTAGCTTCGCCCGAGATGACGGCAGCCCTAACCGCAGTGGAGAGCTGCTCGAAGAGCGGTGCCTCTGCGGAGGGATCGACACGAATGAGCATGCCGCCACTCTATTGTTCTAGTTGAGCTAGATCAAATCGACCACGCTTCTGTGGAGAATTCGCACGCACGCGCGGCGAAATTACTACGGTCACAGCATGCCTGCGCCCGCCGCCTCACGCTCTCGCCTGCTCGGCGTTATCGCCGCAACGGCTGCCGTGCTGACGCTCATCGGCTGCAGCTCGACACCGACTCCGCCCTCTAAACCATCCCAGTCCACCGCCCCACTCTTCTCCTCAGACGACGAAGCCCTCGCGGCAGCCGAAGCGGCGCTCACTGCCTACTGGGACATGAGCAACCTGAT
>NZ_JBACFR010000064.1:0-12304 GCF_056262345.1 Homoserinimonas sp. | reverse complement strand
AACAACGGTGTGATCTTCTTGCTCGCTGCTGTGGGCATGGTCGATGCGAACACGTCTGAGGGCACACCGTTCGGCGTCATCGCGACCGCGGTCACCCTCGGGCTCTTCTCGTGGTGGGTCGTGCGGATGCACACGCGTCTGGGCCTCGAGCGTGAGCGTGTCGTGCGGGAGCCGATTCCGGCTGACGTGTCGGTACAGGTCGAGCCAGCGCCTTTGTCGGACTCAGATGGATCTGAACCCCGCAACTTGTAGCTTGGCTACAACGGTCTTGGTGGAGTCGCGACTCCCCGTTGGAGGCGGCGGACGTTGAATTCTCTCTGTTCATGAAGCCGGATTAGCGTGGCAGCACACGCTCTCTTTGTCTGAATTGGAGTTTCTGCCATGCTCGACACCGCCCCCGGTCGCACCCCAGCAGCCCCCGCTTCGCCCTCGGTTGAGGCCGAAGTCGATGCCAATCTCGACGCGACGTCATCCGCCGCGTCGGTGGATGTTGCTGCCCTGGGCCGCATGCTCATGGGCACGTGGGCGGACATCCGTCAGCAGTCGCGCGATGCGATGGAAGACCCGCAGTTTCACCGCATCGACAACCAGACCAAAGAAGATCACCGCACCCGCGTGCTGGGTCAGTTGCAGGCGCTCGCCGACAGCGGACGGGTGCACCGTGCGTACCCCGTATCGGTGGGTGGCAAGGGCGACATCGGCGGCAGCATCGCGTCGTTCACGGAGCTCGTTTTCGGTGACCCGTCGATGCAGATCAAGGCTGGTGTGCAGTGGGGGCTCTTCGGCTCGGCAGTGCAGCACCTCGGCACCGAGTACCACCACAAGACTTTTCTCCCCTCGATCATGAGCCTCGAGACCCCCGGCATCTACGCGATGACCGAGACGGGTCACGGGTCGGATGTTGCCTCCGTGGGAACCACGGCGACCTACGACGAGACGACGGGGGAGTTTGTCATCGACACCCCGTTCCGCGGGGCGTGGAAGGACTACCTCGGCAACGCCGCGGTTCACGGCATCGACGCCGTCGTCTTTGCGCAGCTCATCACCAAGGGCGTCAACCACGGCGTTCACGCCTTCTACGTGCCCATCCGCTCTCGTGAGACGGGCGAGTTTTTGCCCGGCGTCGGAGGTGAGGACGACGGCTTCAAGGGCGGGCTCAACGGTATCGACAATGGTCGCCTGCACTTCACGGGTGTGCGCATCCCGCGCCTGAACCTGCTCAACCGCTACGGCGATGTCGCCGAGGACGGCACCTACTCCTCCGCGATCGACAGCCCCGGCCGGCGATTCTTCACGATGCTCGGCACTCTCGTGCAGGGTCGTGTCTCGCTCGATGGCGCGGCCACGCACGGTGCTGCGATGGGCCTCGCGATCGCGATCACCTATGGCAACCAGCGTCGCCAGTTCGAGGGAGCAACGGGCGAGGAGATGGTGCTGCTGGACTACCAGCGCCACCAGCGCCGCCTGCTTCCTCGTCTCGCCACGACCTACGCCCAATACTTTGCGCACGACGAGTTTTTGGTCGCCTTCGATTCCGTCTTTAGCGGCAAGGGCGACACCCCGCAGGCCCGCGAAGACCTCGAAACCCTCGCCGCTGCGCTCAAGCCCCTGTCGACCTGGCACGCGCTCGACACCCTGCAGGAGGCCCGCGAGGCCTGCGGCGGTGCGGGATTCCTGGCCGAAAACCGCATTACGGGTCTGCGCAGTGACCTCGACATTTACGTCACCTTCGAGGGTGACAACACCGTCCTGTTGCAGCTCGTCGGCAAGCGCCTTCTTGGCGACTTTGCCAAACAGTTCAAGGGAGCGGATGCTGGCAAGCTGGCGCGGTACGCGGTGGGCCAGGCGGCTGAGCGAGCGTTCCACAACACGGGTCTTCGCCGCATCGCCCAGACGGTGCGCGACTTTGGTTCGACCGCGCGCTCGGTGAGCGAGCTGCGCGACACCGAGGTGCAGCGCGCGATCCTCACCGACAGGGTCGAGACGATGGTTGCCGAGCTGGCGCAGGCGCTGCGGCCAGCATCCAAGATGTCCCCGGTGGATGCTGGAGCGCTCTTCAACTCCCAGCAGAACAAGCTCATCGAGGCTTCACGGGCGCACGCGGAGCTTCTGCAGTGGGAGGCGTTCACTCGCGGAGTCGAGCGAGTGGAAGACCCCGGCACCAAGCAGGTTCTCGTGTGGCTCCACGACATTTTCGGGCTCGGACTCATCGAGAAGAACATCGGTTGGTACCTCTCGAACGGGCGCCTATCGCCGCAGCGTGCCCAGGCGGTCTCGGCCTACATCGACCGGCTGCTGACCCGCCTTCGGCCCCACGCGCAAGATCTTGTGGACGCCTTCGGGTTCAAGCCCATTCACCTGCGCGCGGCCATCGCGAGCGGCGCGGAGCAGCAGCGACAGGATGAGGCGCGCAACTACTACGAGGCACTGCGGGCCTCGGGCGAGGCGCCCGTGCACGAGAAGACCCTCAAGGCAAAGAACAAAAACAAGAAGAAGTAGATCTTGATGTCGGTGGGCGGCGCTACTCTTCCCGCATGAGCGAACAGAGCGCCGCCCCCAGCACTCCCGGCAAGGTCCTCTTCGATAGCGCGACCACGATCAACGGCTTTATCGCCGATGAGCACAACTCGCTCGAATGGTTGTTCGCCGTCGATGGTGGCGAGCATCCAGACGAGGGGTTGTTCCCGAGCGGGGCAACCGTGCTCGTCGAGGGTTCGACAACCTATCTCTGGATCCTTGAGCACGACGACATCCTGGCTCACCCCGAAAAGTGGGCAGAATTCCACGGGGATAAGCCCGTGTTCGTCATGACCACTCGTGAGCTGCCGGTGCCAGAGGGGGCCGATGTTCGATTCCGCTCGGGCGCTGTTGCCGATCTCCTCCCCGAGTTCCGTGAAGCGGCTGCGGGCGGCGACATTTGGGTCGTCGGCGGCGGCGACCTCGCCGGTCAGTTCCTCGACGCGAATGCCCTGGACGAGATTGCGCTTTCCGTCGCGCCGGTCGCTCTCACGGGCGGGGCTCCCGTGTTTCCCCGGCGAGTGGAGTCAGACCGGCTGCGGCTCGAGAGCGCCACCAAGGTGGGGCAATTCGCCCGGCTCGTCTACACGGTCGGCGAGCCCGGTTAGCCTTGAGAGCATGACCCAGACCATGCCGCCCGCCGCCGCGCTCGACGCTGCACTCGACGTGCTTGGCCGGGTATTCGGCTACGACAGCTTTCGCGGCGACCAGGCCGAGATCATCCGCACGGTGGTCGACGGCGGAGATGCCCTCGTTCTCATGCCAACGGGTGGCGGCAAGTCGCTCTGCTACCAGGTGCCCGCCCTCGTGCGCGAGGGCACGGGCGTTGTGATCTCACCTCTCATCGCCCTCATGCAAGACCAGGTGGATGCCCTTGCCGCGGTGGGTGTGCGGGCGGAGTTTCTCAATTCAACTCAGGATGCCGACGAGCGTCGACGAGTCGAGTCAGCTTTCGTCGCCGGAGAGATTGACCTTCTGTATCTCGCCCCCGAGCGGCTCGCCCTCGAATCGACGGCCGCGCTGTTCGATCGCGGCACGATCTCGCTCTTCGCTATCGACGAAGCTCACTGTGTTTCTCAGTGGGGCCACGACTTTCGCCCGGACTACCTGCGGTTGTCGATGCTGCACGAGCGGTGGCCGGCGGTTCCCCGCATCGCTCTGACCGCAACCGCGACTGGGCAGACGCACGCCGAGATCGCGCGACGCTTGCAGCTCGAAGAAGCCCGCCATTTTGTGGCGAGCTTCGACCGCCCCAACATTCAGTATCGGATCGCGGCCAAAGACCAGCCGGGCAAGCAACTGCTCGAGCTGTTGCGCAGCGAGCATCCCGGCGACGCCGGAATCGTCTATTGCCTCTCCCGCGCCTCGGTCGAGAAGACGGCCGACATGCTCGTCGCCAACGGCATTCCTGCCCTCCCCTACCACGCTGGTTTGCCCGCCCACGTTCGGGCCGCAAACCAGTCTCGGTTCTTGCGCGAGGACGGGCTCGTCATGGTGGCCACCATCGCCTTCGGCATGGGCATCGATAAGCCCGATGTGCGTTTTGTTGCCCACCTCGATCTGCCCAAGTCGGTGGAGGGCTACTACCAGGAGACCGGTCGAGCGGGCCGCGACGGGCTCCCGTCGACAGCCTGGCTTGCCTACGGGCTGCAGGATGTTGTGCAGCAGCGCCGCATGATCGACACCTCGGAGGGTGACCTTGCCCACCGGCGGCGGCTGAGCGCACACCTCGACGCGATGCTCGCCCTGTGCGAAACGGTCGAGTGCCGTCGAGTGCAGCTGCTGGCATATTTTGGCCAAGAGTCGAGCCCCTGCGGCAACTGCGACACGTGCATCACGCCGCCAGCATCGTGGGACGGAACCGTGCCATCGCAGAAGCTGCTGTCCACGATTGTTCGCCTCAAACGGGAACGCGATCAGGCGTTCGGTGCGGGGCAGCTCGTGGATATTCTTCGCGGAAAGCAGACCCCGCGCACGCAGCAGCACGAGCACGAGACCCTCGCGACCTGGGGCATCGGTGCCGATCTCAGCGAACAGCAGTGGCGCGGCGTCGTGCGCCAACTCCTGGCGCAGGGACTACTCGCGACGCGAGGCGAATACGGCATTCTGGCCATCACCGAGGCATCCGCCGATGTGTTGTCGGGGGCGCGAGCCGTCTCCCTGCGCACCGAGCCGGAGGCTCGCCTCAGGGGGTCTCGTCGTTCTGCGAAGGCCGCCTCGGCGGCAGCAGACCTCGAGCCAACTCAGGTCGAACTGTTCGAGGCTCTGCGCGCATGGCGTGCTGAGCAGGCTAAAGAACTCGGCGTGCCTGCCTACATCGTGTTCGGGGATGCGACGCTCAGAGCAATAGCCGTCGCGCGCCCGGTCACGCTCGCCGACCTTGACGGCATCAGCGGAATCGGTGCCAAAAAGCGCGAGGCCTATGGCGAGGCGATTCTCGGAGTTGTTGCGCTGAGCAGCTAACAACGCTGAGCAGCTAACAACCGCTCACATCGCGATCTCCATGCTGAGTGCGCGGGTCTACTGAGCGCGGCGATCCACCCGCACAGCAGTGCCGTCCGTTTTGGTGTTGCCCGACATCGTCGCGTTGGTTGTGGGCGGAATGAGAGCGGAGCATCCGAATCGAGAACCGCCGAAGGTGTTGTTTGAGATCGTGAGGCCCTTGATTGCACCCTTGCCCTTTTCGGCAACGTTGATGGTGCAGCCGCCGCCGGAGACGAGGTTCGAGGTGAAGCTCACCTGGGAGACGGCGCCCTGATCTTGAGTGATCTGCAGTGCGGCGTTGTAAGCGCCGCTGATCACGTTGCCCGTGACGACGATATTGCTGCCCTTTTGAATCTGGATGCTGTCGTCGTGGCTGGGGCCGCCGTTCCACCCCGGATCGTTCGCGTAGTGCAGGTTGTCGTGCAGCCACGACTTTTGAATCACGACGTCGTTGCCAAAGATGTGCACGGAGTCGATCACATTGTGAATGGCGACGCGGGTGAGGGTGAAGCCGTAGCCGTAGACGCCATTGACCCTGTGCGAGGGGAACTGGGCCACAAGCTCGGTGTCATGCACGACAAGCCCCGCTGATTTGCCGGTTCCGGCATAGATGAGGATGGCATCGCCTGTGGTGTCGCGGCCGCGAATAATGGAGTTCCGAATGGTGACGTTGGGCGCCTCGACCCGCACGAATCCTCGGATGTCGAGGCCATCGATCACGGTGCCCGCGGTGCTGATGACGAGGTCGCCATCGTGCCGTTTGAGCGCGGTGCCTGCGGGAACGCCGGTCGACGAGGTCGAGGCGGGGGCAGGAGAGACCGCTGCTGGCTTGGATGCTGGAGCTGGCTTCGGTGCGGGAGCCGGTGCTGCGGCAGATCCGGTGCCGACGCCCGGCGCTGCGGTGGGCGTTGTGCTCGGAGCGGCGGGCGCGGGGGTGGCGGCATCCTTGTCTGGGGCGTCGTCGTGCGTTGTTCCGTCGGGATCGGCGGTGCCGCGAGCGGATTCGCCCTTAGCGGACTCTCTCTGCTGGTCGCTCTTCGGAGCGCCTGGCGTCGAGCCGGGCGCTGCGGGCGCGCCTTCGGTCAAAGTTTCGGCGGCACTCGACGGGCTGGGCTGCGCCGTGAGAGGCGCCGCACCTTCGCCAGCAGGCGCGGTCGCCTTGGCGGCACCGAAATGCACGCCAGCCCCGGCGAGAAGAAGAATCGCGGTCACCGACGAGCTGTAGGCCCACCACCGGGACGGCCTGGTTCTGAAAATTCGCACAAGGGTCTCCCTGGACGTTCACGAATGAGGATTTCGGGTAATTCGCGCGGGGTGCGATTCGTCGTATCCTATGGCCCCCATACGGGGGTAGCGCAACGTTTTTTGTCAGTCTGGGGAGACCATCGGTATTCGGTGTGTGTGAGGTGGGTCCTCGCTGGGCGAGCGGAAGGGCTGCCCGAACGCTACTGCGCGCGGCGGACGATCTGAAGCGCAGTGCCGTCTGCGGCGGTGTTGCCGAGGTTCACGATGGTGGTCGTTGGTGGCACGAGCATGTCGCATCCAAACCGAGAGGTGCCGAAAACGTTGTTCGTGACGACCAGGCCCGCGATTGCACCCTTGCCCTTCTCCGCAACGTTGATGGTGCATCCGCCGTCACTCGCCCAGTTGTTGCTGAAGGTCACATTGGACGTGATTCCCTGGTCTTGCGTGATCATCAGGGCGGCATTGTACGAGCCGCTGATGTCGTTGCCCATGATGCGGATGTTATTGCCCTTTTGAATCTGGATGCTGTCGTCGTGGCTGGGCCCGCCGTTCCATCCCGGGTCGCTGGCGTAGTGCAGATTGTCGTGCAGCCAGGAGCTCTGAACGAGAACGTTGCTGCCGAAAATGTGCACGGCATCGATGACGTCGTGGATGTTGACGCGCGTGAGAGTGAAGTCGTAGCCGTAAACGCCGTTGACGATGGACGACGGGAACTCGGGAGCGAGTTCGGTGTCCTGGATGACAAGACCAGCGTTCTTGCCGGCGCCCGCGTAGACGAGGATGGCGTTCTCGCTCGCGTTTCGGCCTCGGATGATCGAGTTCTTGATCGTGACGTTGGGGGCCTCGACGCGGACGAACCCGCGGATGTCGAGGCCATCGATCACGGCGCCCGCCGTGCGAATCACAAGGTCACCCTTATGGATGGTGAGCGTGGTTGCTGCTGGTACCCCTGTGCTGGCTCCCGACGGGCGAGTCCCCGAAGCGGTCGTTGTCGGAGTCGTCGCGGACGGCGCCTCCTGCGCTGGAGCTTCTGCCTCGGGCTCGGCCGGCTCGGCTGGCTCTTCGATCGTCGGCGGCGTAACCGGTTCGGTCGGCGTCGGAGCCTCCTCGGCCGGAGCCTCCTCGGCCGGGGCCTCCTGGACCGGCGCTTCTGTCGCGGGTTCTTCTACGGCAGGGTTCTCAGGCTCAGCAACCGCCGGAGCTTCCTCGGCCGGAGCTTCCTCCTCGGCCGGAGCCTCCGCCGCCGGAGCCTCCTCGGCCGGAGCGACCGGAGCTTCACTACTCGTTGTTTCTTCTGTCACGCTTGTTTCTTCTGCGACGCCCGGCGCGGAGGCGCTCGGGGCGGCAACAATGAATCCGCCGGCAACGAGCAGCGGAATGGCCATAGAAAGCGCGGCTCGCCATCGCGGCAGCCAGCGGCTGAGATCGAACAAAAGAGGTTCTCCTCTGGGCAGGTGGGGGAGCGTCGCGACTCTGATGCGGCGAATCACGCGCGCGCGCGACACAAAGAGGTTACGTTCCCTTCGCTGGCAGTGTTGCCAGGGTGGGAGTCGCCCCCATAAATCCTGTCTGTACCCTGAACGGGGGGTGCTGCATAATGGGGGTCGGAGGCCAGACATGAGCGATCCATCCGCACCAGATCGTGAGCCGATGGCGGATGCTGGCGCCGCCCCCTATCCGCGAATCAGCGTTGCCCTGTGCACGCACAACGGTGCGGAGTTCATCGCCGCCCAACTGCGCAGCATCCTGCGTCAGACGCATCCGGTCGACGAGATCGTGCTCTCGGACGACGCCTCGATTGACGGCACCGTCGCACTCGTGACCGATGGCATTGCCGCGCACGCCCGCAGGGCTGTGCGGGGGCCGAGTCTTGTCGTGATCGAGAACGAACCGGCCCTCGGGGTCGTGCGCAATTTCGAGCAGGCACTGCTGCGGTGCACGGGAGACGTGATTGCGCTCTGCGACCAAGACGATGTCTGGCACGAAGATCGCATGGCGAGGGTCATGGAGGCGTTCGCGGAGCATCCAGAGCTGCTGCTCGTGCACAGCGATGCCCGCCTGATCCGCGCCGATGGTTTGCCTTTTGGGGCCGGGCTAGCGGCAACTCAGCGCATGTCGCCCCACGAGCGCCACAGCCTGTCGACCAATAGGGGTTGGGACGTTCTCGTGCGCCGCAGCCTCGTCACGGGTGCCACGGTTGTCATCAGGCGCGACCTTCTCGACCGAGCCGTTCCGTTCGTCGACTCGTGGGTGCATGACGAGTGGCTGGCCATCATGGCGGCGGCGACGGGAGGCACCCACTTTCTCGACGAGCAGTTGTTGGACTACCGGCAGCATGCGCGCAATCAGATCGGCGTCGTGCGAAGGGGTTTCTCAGCCAGACTCGCCCGCCTGTTCACTCCTCGGGGTGAGCGCAACGAGCGTCTCGTTGCCCGGGCGATCGATCTACTCAGCCGGGTCACTGAGCTGCACCGAGCCGCGGTGAACCGCCGGTCCCCCGATGCTCGCCTTCTGGCCAAGGCGGTGAAGGATGCGAGGGCCAAGCTCGCACACGAACGGGTGCGCATCCTGTTGCCGGCGGTGCGCATCCTGCGCGTCGGCCCGGTCGTTGCGGAGGCGCTCACCGGCCGGTACGAGCGGTATGGCCGGGGTGTGCAAGATATTGCGCGCGACCTTCTCCAAAAGGCGGGCCGGGTTCGGGAGACGACCGCGCCGCCAGCGGCGCTCAGCGCTCGACGCGATTGAGGGTGTCGAGGGCCTGCCGCAGCTGGGTGCTCGAGGTTCCGTCGGTGTAGGGAAAGTACACGACCGTGACTCCGACGGCGGCGAACGAGTGCTCAAGGGCCAGCCCCTTTTCGGTGCCCTGCCAGTCGTCTCCTTTAAAGAAGTGGGTGAATCGCACGCTGCGCCAGGTCTCAAGCTTGTCGGGCACAACTTCGGCCACCGCCTCGTCGACGAAGCGCACACTGCGCACGATGTCGAGTCGCTCCTCGAGCGGTATCACCGGCAGCGCGCCCTTGGTCAGCAGCAGCATTTCGTCGGAGACGACCCCCGCGATGAGGCGGTCGCACTCGCTTCTCGCTCGCCGAAGGATGTTGAGGTGCCCCACATGAAAGAGGTCGAAGGCACCAGCGGCATACCCGATTCGAAGGGTCATTGTTACCACCACCATGGCTTGAGCCGCCGCAGCGGCAATCGATAACGCAGCGATGTTGTTCTCGAGCCAATGACTTTCGCCGGCACGCCTCCCACCATCGTGAAGGGCGCAACGTCGGAGGTGACGACCGCCCCGGCGGCCACGACAGCGCCCTCGCCAATGGTCACCCCCGGCAAAATCGTCACCCTCGTGCTCACCCAGGCGCGATTGCCGATTGTGACGGGCGCGCTCTCATAGGCGAACTCGGCGCTCTGGGGGTTGTGCTGTCCCGTCCAGATATGCACCGCAGTGGAGAGGTTCACATCGTCGCCAATGGTGATGCCAGCGCGGGCGTCGAGGATGGCCCCGTTGCCGATGGAGCTGCGCGCTCCGATGCGCAGATGCTGCGCTCCCCGAATTTCGAAGCCGTGATAGATGGTGGCATCCGGATGGACCCGGCCACCCCAGAACCTGATCGTCGCGACGCGCAGGGCGTGGACTGGCATCTTTCCCGCGAGCACGAGGGAGGCCATCTCGGCGTCTCTTCTCCGGGTGCGAAAAAAAGTTCTGGCGGGGCTATTGCGCACGGCGATCGATCCTCACTGGTGCTCCGTCGGTTGATGCATTGGCAGAGATCGTGGCGTGAGTGCTCGGAGGAATCAGCATTGCGCAGCCGAATCGAGACTCACCAAAGACGTTGTCGGAGATGGCCAGGCCCTCGATCGCGCCCCTGTTTTTCTCCGCGATGTTGATGGAGCAGCCGCCGCCCGAGACGGTGTTGCCCGAGAACACGAGCTGGGAAACGGGGCCCTGATCCTGAGTCACCTGAAGCGCAGCGTTGTGGGCACCCTCGATCACGTTGCCGGTGATCGTGATGTTGGTCCCGGCCTGGATTTGGATGTTGTCGTCGTGACTAGGCCCGCCGCCCCATCCGGGGTCGTTGTCGTAGTGCAGGTTGCCGTGAAGCCACGACGATTCGATCACCACGTCGTCGCCAAAGATGTGCACTGAGTCGATAACGGTGTGGATGTTCACGCGCCGGAGCGTGAACCCGGCACCGTACACGCCATTGACGATGTGCGATGGGTAGGCCGCAGCGAGCTCCGTGTCGTGCACGAGGAGCCCCGCCGCGGAGGGGGAGCCCGCATAGATGAGCATGGCGTTGTTGGCAACGCTGCGGCCGCGGATGATCGAGTTGCGAATGGTGACTCCCGGCGCTTCTACGCGCACGAATCCGTAGATTTCGAGCCCTTCGACGATGGCTCCCGGGGTGGTGATCACCAGGTCGCCGTCGAAACGGGTGAGCTGGGTGCCCGCAGGCACGCCCGTCGTATGTGGCCCGGGCACGCCAGCGTCGGGCAGGCGTGTGACTTCGGGAGGTTCGGCGGGCAACGAGGGCAGCGGGTTGTCGCCTCGCTCGTCTTCGCTGGGGCTGGGAATGGCATCGGATGCCGCATCACCCGGTGCGGTCAGGGCGCCGGAGATCATGGGGGCCGGCGAGGTCGTCACGAGCGCGAGCACGGTGACGGCGAGCGCACACCACCAACTGGCGCCGAGCCGTCGGCGCTCTCGCTGGCCAGCGGAATGGCGCTTCTTGCGCGTCACGGGGTGGCCTCCCGTCGTGACGATGAGCGAGATTGCGATCGAGAGAATGCTGCGCGAATGCCCGTGGCCGAGCCGGCGAAGCTTGCCCAGAGGGGCCGCCAGGGCTTGCGCAGAAACTGCCGTCTCCCCCCGCGCAGCAGCACCCGGCGCGCGTAGTCAGGGGTGAGAATGAGCCACCGGATAGCGTCGCGGCGAGACAGGTGAGCGGCGGCAAACAACATGCGATTGCGGCAGTTGAAGTAGTAGTAGCCCACCGACTTGGCGCGGCCCTCTGCCGCCTGGGTGCCTCCGACGCTATGGATGATCCGAATGTCGTTGCGCACTACGAGGTGCCCGCCAGCGTTCCTCCAGCGCCAGGAGAGATCGACATCCTCCCAATAGAGAAAGAACCGTTCGTCGAAGCCGCCGAGCAGATTCCAGAGGTCGAGTCGAAAGGCGAGGCAGGCTCCCGTGAGCCACCCATCGGAGCCCGCGCTGTCGGTGCCGGGTTTCGTTGTCGTGCGTCCCTCCGCCACGACCACTCGGCCGCCCGCGAACCAGTGGCCGCCATCCTCTCCGGTCACGACGGGGCCCACGAGAGCGAGTGCGTCGTCTCGAGCGGCCTGTGCGAGGGCGCCGAGCGCAGCGGAGCTGGCCCTGGCATCCGGGTTGATGGCGATCACGGTGTCGCAGCCCAGCTCGCGGGCATGCTGCACCCCTCTGTTGATGCCAGCGCCAAACCCCACGTTGGGGCCGTGGATGAGGCTCCACCCCCGCTGGGAGCAGAGAGCGCGCACCAGGGACAGCTCCTCGGCCGACGTGTAGTTATCGACGACGACGAGCCGTGCGCCGAGCTCATCGAGCGCGATCGAGCCAAAGTTCGCTTCGAGAAGCTCGTGGGACCCGTAGTTGACCACCACGATTGCGAGGGTGCGGTTGATCACGGTGCGGCTCCCTTCGTCTGGTCGGCAGCGGCGTGCTCTGACGGCCGGGCTGTCGTGCGGCGGGAGGGCAGCATGCGAGCCACCGCGATGACCGCCAGGATGTCGCGGCGAATGGGGCGCACAATGGCGAAGGCAACGGCATAGCTGAGGGCTGTGGCGGTGACGCTCGCGGCGATCTGCGCTACGGAGCCCAAGGGCGCGGCGGCGAGGCTCGAGCCTGCTCCCGCGAGCGCGCCGACGGTCGTGATGCCGATGATGCGCCCGGCGCCAGCGAAGAGGCGACCGACGGGGATCGTGGTGCAGCGGGAGAGCCACCACAACGAGAGGGGCCATTCGAGCAGAGGAGCGACCGCGTAGCCTGCGGCGACGCCGAGGATGCCCCACTGCGAGCCGA